>JAUVKB010000181.1 GCA_030596405.1 Deltaproteobacteria bacterium | reverse complement strand
TCTTCTTCATCGCGACGAACGTCACATAAACCCTCTGATGCAGCAGCATTTGTAGTTTCCGGAATAAAAAATTTACAATCTCCGTGTTTTGGCATTATTTCCTCCTTATTTAAAAATTAATGATTTATAATAAAAATAACATGTTTTGGTGGATGTTTTTAGCCGCAACTGGTTTTTGAAAGCGGTGTAGTTAATTAAAGTTGTGAACTAAATTATTAACTATCACAAAATGATTGACTATCAGTGATACAATAAATATGCCATAATACAGATAAAGCTGGTGGAAAATCGATTTTAAGTTTAAATATAGTGCTCGCCAACCGTAAAATACATAGCAACCATCTGCGTTAACGTTAATTATGGTGCTATCAAAAGGTTTTTAAGCACAATGGGAATGGGAATGGTAAAAATCGTAGCAAAAAACAGGTTGTCTTAAGCTATAAACAGGCTTAAAGGTGGTCAAATTCGGCCACATTGTCATTTTTGTGTTGTTTTTGTCTAAAATTTTAATAAAATATAGGCAATACCGTTTCCCGTGATCTTTGAGCACGGCTATTTTTTGAAGGATATTATTTCAATTTTATTCACGGCCTTTATCCACCTGTCCGCCATAAGATCGTCCGGCAGTATTAAACAGAATATACCGCCTTTTTTTATGGGCTGCCCATCAACACTGTCTGCAACGATTATACGCTCTCCAGCAGGAGAAAATAAAAGTTCCCCATATGATAAAAGGCTGCGGTATCCGTCCGGCGCGGAGACAAGAAATGCGGTATTAAGATCAGCATCTATCTTTGCCTCTTCAAAAAGCCTTAGCAAGGGCGTGCCCTTGAACCTCTTTGTCCCGTGATATCCCTTTCCCTCGCCAATTACTTTTACATGTATTTCTTTCTGAGGATAACCGGATATATTTTTGATAATTAACGGTTTTTCGACAGCGCCGGTAACGGCAAAGCCGGAGGAAAAGAGCTTATGCGATTTATTGCCTGTTATTTTTGGCTTAAGATCCACCACCTCTATGCCTGTAACTTCTTCTATTGACCGTTCCGCATAAATATCACCAGCCATCACCAGCCTGGGGACACCCACACTGCGCTTGAGCTGACCCAGCCATGGCTCATAAACATCTGCGCTGTGGCAGGCGCTGCAGTCTTTGTGCGGCATTATCGGATAAGCCGAAGTGGCCAATACTATTTCGCCAGGGTTCCTGTAAAACACCTCTCCCCATGACAGCACTACCTGTCTGCCCTCACTGTTCCGTATCAAAATGGCCAGATCCACTGATTTTGAAAAATCAGTCTTTCCCTTGTCAATGGAGGAAAACTCCAGAAGAGTTTTCAGAGGCACTCCCTGACAATAAAAAACGCCCTTAAATACACCGTCTTTCGTAACGTCGTTTAGCTGTACGCGGATGGATTGAAAGCTGTTTATATCCTCTACGGTCAGATTCAAAGGCTGTTTGACAGCTCCGGTAATACTAAGCAGCGGCTGTGAAGCGGCAAAAACAGTTACAGACAAAAAAATTGCAAAAAATGCTGACAAAAAAATAGATGTGGATACTGATATTTTTTTCACCTGAAAACCTCATTTGTTAATAGATTAATGTTAAACCTGCCAGAAAGTTTCTCCCAGGCATCGGTTGTCCCTCATCATAGTCTTTGTCGGTCAAGTTGCTGACCCTGGCAAAAAGCCTGGAATCTACGCCCCACAGACTGCCCAGATTCTGGCTGATCCCTGCGTTCACCAGAAAGAAATCCTGGTATTTTCTGGTTTCGTTATTGCGATCGTCATACTCAAACTGTCTCTGGGTGTAAGATGTCTGCAAATTCGCACAAAGACCAAAATGGAACCGGTAACGGAGATCAAAATTCAGCCGGTGCCTGGGCCTGCCTTCCAGCTCACGGTCGTTGTTTTCCTTATCCGCGGTTGAAAGATAAGTATAATTGGTTCCGACACTGAATCGATCCGACATGTTCATTTCAAGGGCGGTCTCTATCCCCTGCATCCTGGCCTGGCCTATATTTACATAGATCGATTCACCGTCACGTTTCTCCTTGTTGATCATGTCGTCAATGTCGTTATAGAAGCATGATATCGAACATTTAAAAAATTCGGCAAAATAATGCTCGGCTCCGACTTCATAACAAACAGCCTCTTGAGGATCAAGATCCGGATTGCCGCCGGCATATTCGCTGTATAATTCTTTTAGCTGCGGGAATCTGGTCTTTTTCCCCACAGAAGCATGTAACGTCGTATCATCGTTTAAGTAAAATACGACTCCCCCCTGGGGATTTATCGCATCCATATTATCCGGAGTGGGTTGGTCATGAGCCTTTTTCGGTTCAAAATAATCATAACTGACGCCAAGGACAAAAGACAACCTGTCTGTGGCCTTGATTTCATCTTCAAGGGCAAAGGTATATGTGTCTGCTTCATATTCTTCTTCCGGCTGCCAGCCCGGTTGGTCCCACCCCTTTTGAACGCCCGCGCAATCATCATCAAGAAAGTCTTTTTGTTTGTGGTTGTCCTTTATATAATTAAATCCGGCCTTAAGAAGGCTGAGGCTGCCGAAATCAAAGCGGGCCTGCATCTCGCCCCCTGCGGAAAAGTCATTATATTCGCTCTTTTCGAACCATTTTTTTCCTGTGGTATGTTCTTCGTCCCAGCTCACGTCGGTAAGCGTATCATCGTGATCCACATAGAACCCGCGGACCTTGATGGTAAGAAGTTCATTGAATCTTTTTTCACCTACCAGATTTATATGCCACTGATCCCATTTGGAAAAGGCCCAATACCGGTTATATTCAGTCGGGCATCCCCGTTCGTTATTATGATAATCAAAAGAAAGGTAGATCTTTGTGTCGTTGTCAGGTTCAAAGCCGACTTTGGCATTAACAGTTCTTTTAATGTAATCGCTTAAATCACGCCTGCCTCCGTCTTCATTATAGTCTGAATCTTCCCCCACCCGGTTACTGTCTTCGTCAAAGTCATCCGACAGTCTAAACCCGTCGGATTCCCTGTAGCCATAAGTGAGCCAGTAGTTAAATTTTCCTGCCTGGGCGCCATGATTGAAAATATAATTTCTGGTGTTATAGTCGCCAAAAGAGGTCGTAAATTCCGTAACCGGCTCCTTTCCCCCCTTTTTAGTGATGATGTTAATTACACCTCCCATGGCATTGGCTCCGTATAAAACTGAAGACGCTCCCTTGACAATGGAAATCTTGGAAACAGCGTCAACCGGGATCAGGGAAAGATCCAGGGTTCCATAATATGCCTCATGTGCAGGCACGCCGTCTATGAGGACTTTTACGTCTTCCTGATCAAACCCTCTTATGTTTACAAAAAATTGACCCTTGCCGCCCACGTGCACGTCAACACCGGGAATCTGGTCCAATGCCTCTGCCACCGTCTGTGCGCCCTGCGCCTTGATGTCCTCTTTTGTTACTTCGGTAACCGTAGTCGCCAGATTTACCGTTTCTTTGTTTGCAGTTACCACAACCTCTCCCAGTGTAAAGACTTCTGATGTTTTATCTTCTTCCTGTGCAGGCAAAGGGGTTGAAATAAAAATAATAACGGAAACAATAAAACAGACTGCCGATAATTTAAACATTATATCCTCTCTTTACTTTTAACATTTTTTTGATTTAATTTTTTAGAGCCGGCCTGACTTTTACAGTGCAGTGCCATGTCATAATCAAATAGATTGCCATTGTGATAATAATTAAAAAATCGCCTTCATAAGTAAATAAAAGCAACTATTGTATATATAATTTATGCATATTAGTTTGTTTTGATCAATAATAATTCCGCCCACTTTTATTTGTCACTTATAATAACCGATACTAACACATACAAACAGTTATGATATAAAATATTTATTGATTAACAATTGCACAGATGTTTTAATCCTGATTCAAAAAGAAGGAGGCGGCAGACATGGAAAAAAAGACCCTGCTCAGTACAAAGGAGGTCTCGCAATTTTTAAAGATCAATGAAAAGATGGTCTATTCACTTATCTCGGACAAGGGGCTTCCCGCTACCAAGGTAACCGGCAAGTGGCTTTTTCCAAAACATCTTGTGGAAAAATGGCTGGAAAATCAGACCGTTAATTATCCTAAAGCGATACAGCCCCTATCGTTTTATCACGGTTTGCTTATTATAATCGGAAGCAATGATATACTTTTGGAAAAATTTATTTCCCTGTTCAACAGGTCATACGCCGAACATGTTGCTGTTTTCGGCAACGTGGGAAGTATGGGAGGGATCAAAGCATTGAACCGTGGTATGTGCCATATCGCGGCAAGTCACCTTTTACAGGATGACGAGCAGGAATATAATTTTGACTTTGTCTCTCGTGAACTCAAAGCCGCGTCGCCTGTGCTTGTGAATTTTTGTCGAAGAGAGCAGGGCCTGCTGACAGCCAAAGGAAATCCTGAAAAAATTTTCAATGTTTCTGATCTGGCCAAACCTGAAATAAGAATAGTAAACCGTCCGGAAGGAACAGGCACGCGTC
>JAUVKB010000220.1 GCA_030596405.1 Deltaproteobacteria bacterium | reverse complement strand
GATCTTGTGAATGATATCGGCGGGGAAACAGGTTCTGACGTGGATCTGGAGCTGACCATCAAACAAACTGAATATCAGGGCGCTGTCGCGGGCAGGGCAATTGGTTTTTCAACCGGGCAGGAGAGCAATGTAAGAGTCAGGATTTATATAACAGCCTCCGGCGCCGAGCAGGCCGAGACCATGGATGTAGGAGTGGCTACGGACGGCTATTTCCGTTTTGAACCGCGCGGCCCGGCGGAAGCTGATCCTGAACCCGCGGGAAGTGGAAGAAAATATATAAGCGTGCCTGCGGGCATTAGAAGTATTTATGTTTTTGATGTTACAAGTCCGCCCGCCAATCCAAATCCCATGGTTTTTTCCGTTGTCCCGTCCGGAAACTGGATCGGAGAGATAGGGATGCAATAATGGACAATATCCGTAAATCTGTTTATCCCTGCAACGGATATATTCTTTTGTCAGCGTCGTTGATGCTGACAGCATTTATGAGCGTTATCCTTATATGCTCTTTTGTGGCCGGATATGGCTCTGATAATGATTTTCGATATGTAACAACACGTCTTTCCATAAAAAAAATCAAGCAGGCGCTTTTAGGGGAAAAATATGCCGCACCCGGTTTTATCAGCGACTATGGCGAACCTGATAATATAACCCCGTTCGCCCCCGGAACAAACAATTTTATAGGGACGATTCTCAACCGGCAGAGCGTGGCGGCATGGAAACAATGGTCATACAGCGGCCCGCCTGAAGAATTCTGGGCCGGATACCGGGGTGTTCGCTATTTTATGCCGTCACCTGGTGAATGGAGCGATGATCCTCCGTTTCCTCACGATCTTCTCGACGGGTGGGGGCATCCGATTGAAGTGACATTTGTCCAGGACTCAACACCCGAACATACGGTCATTGAGATAAAAAGCAACGGGAGCGACGGAAGCAACGGTGGCACGGAAAATTATAAAGAGGATGTGGAAGAGACCTTTTACTGGAAAAGAAGCGTGAATTTAACCCTTGCTTTTGATGCAGGCAGTCTAGGCCTTCCGGACGGCACGGATGTGGATATCGAGGTAATTCTGGTTTATCCTTTTCATGGAGCCGCCGCATTGAAAAATCAGACCAAGACCCTGGCCATAACCGGAGGCGTTGGAAGCTGCGTCTATGATTTTCCGGTTAACCCGCCAGGCGACATGAATCCTCAAAAATTTTCCGTGGGCCACAGAAAGATGCTGTTTATTTTAAATACCGATCTTAGCCCCTGGGGCGGGCCTTTGGCCAACGCCCTTCTTGCCGACAGGATAATTCCGATCCCGTCATGTCCGGTTGTTTCCGATCCTCCGGACCCGCCGGACCCTTTCCGCATAAATGTTGATCTTGCGATTTAAATCAAAACATAAACAGGAAATAAAAACCGATTAATGCTTAATCTCACCAGAATCATATCTTCTCTTAAGTCTGTTTTCCCCTCGACAGGGCCGCGAAAAATCATATCCATTCATCTTGGAATGAATTCCGTCAAAGCAGTGGTTGTGAAAAGGAAGGGGAAAAAAGCGGTAATAGTCTCGTCGGCCGAAATAAAAACAGAGCCGGATGCCCTTTATGACATCAGCAAGACCGGACGCGCTATAAGCAGTATTTTAAATGATCTTGGATCAAGCGTAAAACAGGGAATTATCGTAACAGACAGGGTAAAATTTCTTGCAAGCGAACTGGCGATTCCGCCCGGCACAAAGCTTTCCGAGGAGAGGCTGTCGGCCGCGGTTGCCTGGGAGATAGAACCATATCTTGATTTTCCCGCAGGGGAAGGAATTTTTGATTACCGGCTTATTCCCGGTAATACCGGCCAGGTCACTACGCCCGCTTTGATATCCGCCATGGCAAAAGGGGAATTTAACGAGCTGGCCGGGATTTTAAAGGATTTTCGCATATCGCTTCGTCATGCTTATTCGCAGGAAGGCGCTCTTGCTTTTTCTTCATGGGTCAAGGGCAGGGAAAAAGAGAGGATTGCCGTTAACTGCGGCCAGGATACTATAATCGGCATGTATCTGAAAGCCTCGGAAGACCCTTTTTTGATCCAGAGATTTCCACTTGAACCCGCGATTCTGTTTGAAGACCAGATTGCGACGATGGTCCAGGAGCTTTCCGCTTCTTCAGGAGAAGTAAAAGAGATCATTATCGCGGGCGACACGGCGTCGGAAGAACTGGCGGAAAGCCTGCAATCAAAATCAGGTGCGGATGTCAGGATATGGAGTCCTGAAAAAGAATTTGAAGAGTACGGCGTAACCATGGAAACCGCAGGGGAAATCACCGGCCTGCACCCGGGATATGCCGTGGTCATCGGCGCTGCTCTTCAGGAACTGGGATTTGCAGGAAAACCGGTCGCTGTTACCGGAAGAGTTTCATCGATCAAAAAGGTGCGCGATCGTGCGTACCTGGCGCCCGCCGTGGCCCTGGCAGTCATTATCGTATGCTTTACGGGCCACTATGCGCTGGTGAAACATAGAATCGGTTTTTTTGCATCCGATATCTCGGCGTTGGAGGAAAAAAATAAGATACTGACACGGTTGCGGGATGAAAGGGTAAGTCTTCAAAAAAGACAGAGTAGCGCGTCTCAAAAAAGGAGATATCTTGAAGAATTGCTGCCCGCGCGACAAAAAAATCTTCTTTCTTTATTGACCCAGATCCCGGAGGCAATTCCATGTGATATGATATTGGAAAATCTGACTCAAAACGAAAATGCTGATTTTTCCGTCACCGGTTTTTCCCTGCACACAGGTTCCATCGGCCTTTTTGCAGGCAAGCTTTCGAAATTTGACGCATGCGAGCAAGTGAAGATCAAATCAATAACAGGACAGGATAAAAGCGGGGGAACCATCTCTTTTCCCTATGCTTTTTGTATAAAGGTTGTTCTAAAAAAATAAAGAAAACACAGGGTTTTGGATTTGTAGATAATGGCTAAAAGAAAATTAACCAAATTGGAACAGATCGGTATTGTGGTCATGGTAGGCGTTGTGGGAATGTTTTTTTACCTTAAATTTGTATATGATCCTACGATTGAAAAATATTCCGATGTCCAAAAAAAAAGGGTAAGGCTGGTCGAAGAAACCGCGAAACTCAAAAACGAAGAAGCTGCGGTACGCGGAATTAAAAACCTGGAAAAACGACTGAAAGAAGCGGAAAGCGGTTTGCGAAAAGCAGAGTCGTCTCTGGCAAAGGATGCAAATGCGGCTGATGATTTAATGATCGGTATTCTGGAGCTGGCAGAGGGAAACAACCTTGAAGTAAAGGGTTACGGATC
>JAUVKB010000238.1 GCA_030596405.1 Deltaproteobacteria bacterium | reverse complement strand
TCTCTTTTTCTGTCCCGCGACCGATGCGGCGAAAAACCTCTTTATTATTTCCATGACAATAAAAGATTTTTTTTTGCATCCGAGGTTCAGGCCTTACTGGAATGTATCGGGCAAAAACCAAGCCCTGATCTGCAATCGGTCTACCTGTATCTCCGCCTGGGCTATATTCCTGCCCCCCGCTCATTTTTCCAAGACATAAACAAACTCCGGGCGGGCTGCTCCATGACGTTCAAGGACGGGCAGTTGACATGCGGGTCTTACTACACGCCATGCGCCCCAAAAAATACGGAAAGGATCAGCGAAAACGAGCTGTGCGATGAACTGGACGCGACATTGTCCAGGGCAGTAAAAAAAATGCTGGTCTCAGATGTGCCTCTGGGGGCGTTTCTCTCCGGCGGGTTGGACTCCAGCCTGATCGTTGCAATGATGGCAAAGGAGGGAGAAACCCCCAAAACGTTTTCCATTTCTTTTGATGATGCTTCCTTTGATGAATCAGACCATGCAGAACTTGTATCAAAACATGTTGGGACACAGCATATCAATTACAGGGTCAGCTTTGATGACTTTGATTATTGCATATCCATCATGAAGGGTTTTGGAGAACCCTTTGCCGACTCCTCAGGAATTCCCACATACTATCTGTCCCGGGAGACAAGGAAAAAGGTGACCGTGGCCTTATCAGGTGATGGCGGAGACGAATTATTCGGAGGCTATCGCCGCTACCTGGCCCAGAAACTTTCAGCACGATATCTTTCTCTTCCCGCTCCTTTGCGTAACGGCTTGATTCCAAGGATCCTTTCCCTCTTCCCGGATGGAGACGGCTACTATGCCTACAGCATAATAAAAAGCGCCCGCATATTCACTGAACGGGCCGAAGCCACCAGCACAAGGCCCGGACTTATGTTAAATATGATCTTTTCACACAATGAGGCGACGGCCCTTTTCCCGGATCTGCCGGACGGGAGGACGTTGATAGAGGAATATATCGGACCCATGGCGACAGAAAAAGTTGCCGCCCTGATGAACGCAGACCGGACGCTTTATCTGCCCGATGATATTCTTGTAAAAGTAGACCGAATGACCATGAAAAACTCCCTGGAGGTACGCGCGCCGTTTCTTGATCCTGAGGTCTTAACGCTTTCCGAACACATCCCCCTGTCATTCAAGATAAAAGGGAAAAATCTAAAGTACCTGTTGAAAAAAGTTGCGCTGAGATACCTTCCCCCGGAAATAGTGAACAGGAAAAAACACGGTTTCGTAGTCCCCATGTCCCAGTGGATAAAAAAGGCGGGCGAAGAAAATATCAGGAGGAGAATGCCTTGCGGGATTGATTCAAATGCCCTTGATCGGCTCATAGAACCGCATTTCAAAGGGCGCCGCGATAACTCCCTCAAGATCTTCTCTCTCATTATGTTAGGCTGTTATTTAGACACGGGTTAAAGCGGTGAAGAATTACGACGATCTGCACAAACTCTGGAGCCGTGCCCATACGGCCGGATCTCCCATAAAGTTTACGAGAAATGCTGTTGTGTCTGCATCGCTTGACAGACTTTCCCCCGGCCTCACCCTTGATGCGGGCTGCGGGACAGGAGAGTATTCTATCTTCCTGGCAAACAAAGGGCACAACGTAACAGCGTTTGATCCCTCATCTTTTGCCGTCAGAACCCTTTCAGAGAATGGCGGCGCCAAGCTGGGGATAGAAGCGCAAACAAATACAATCGACGACTTTCACTCCATTGAAAAATTTAACAACATCGTAAGCATTGAAGTTATTGAACATATAAAGCAAGACCAGGCCGCCGTCCGGAAGCTCTACAGCCTTTTGCAAGAGCGCGGAACAATGATAATAAGCGCCCCGGCCAAGGCGTTTCTTTACTCTGAAGCAGACAGGATATCGGGCCATTTCCGGCGATATTCCGGCTCCGGGTTCAGAAAGATACTCATAAACGCCGGCTTTTCGGAAGTTAAAATAAAAAATTACGGGTTCCCTTTGCTTTTCATTTATTTACTGATGCGCAAACTGTTTCTCAGTAAAATAATAACCAGGCATTTTTCTAAAAAAGAAACCCTTGACAGGGGGATGTCAACGATCCTATCCGGACTATACCCGTTTATGCTGGCGGTTGACCGACTAAACATACCTTTTTTGGGAATAGGTTATGTGGCAATCTGCAGGAAATAACAGCGCTACATTTGGGAATGGCGGCTAAAGCAGGCAGGCATGGTAATCTTCGCCCGTTGTTTCAGGTTTGGTAACCATTTAACGCTTGCCAGGCTTGTAATATGGGCGGGTCAGTATGCCTGCGGTATCTTCTGTTCCGTAAATCTATTTTTCTCTGTCTGAGGCTCGTCTTGATGTGTTGATTCCTTTCAGGTCTTTATTCGCTTCCATGTCAAACCACATGGCAAAAAGCGTAAACAGATTTGCGCTCATAAAAGAAAACATTGCACCAAGTGCATTTATTGGTGGAATGTGGCTGAATAAGAGCCAGTGATAAAAAACTCTTGCAAACAAAACGACCGTTAATCCGCCGAAAAATCCGCCCAGGGTATAAAAAAAAACAAGAGGATGAAAATCTCGAATAATGTACTTTTCCTTCATCCTCCAGAAAAACATTCTAATAAGAAGCCAGCTGATGGTGAAAATTACCTTTTTTATTTTAATCCCGGATTTTTCACCGACATTGTAAACCGGTTCAATAGAAATGTCAGACACTCTGGTATCGAACACGTTGAGGCGCACCAGGAGATCATTGGGCTGGCCATATCTTTTGTACATCTTGTCCCAATCTATAGCATGAAGCGTTTCGTTATTGATTGCAGTAAAGCCGGATTGTGAATCCGCCACGTGCCAGTAGCCGGAAGCGATTTTTGTCAACAGGG
>JAUVKB010000131.1 GCA_030596405.1 Deltaproteobacteria bacterium | reverse complement strand
CTGCTGTATACTGTCTGTCAGGTTGCTGATTTCGGCAACTTGCCAGTATCCGCCCTTATCTCTCATCATAAATTCCAAGGTAAAATCCCCTTCATAAGCAGCAACAAAGATATCTATCGGAACCCTGCAAATTTTACCTTCTTTGCGGATTTCTTTTAACCCCTTTATTTTCAGGTTATCTATCGGCAGGTCTTTTACGATTTTTGAAATTACCCCCTTTTTTGTGAGTTGTTTATCAAGGTGGCCTCGTTCAACAAAACTCCTGACACTTTCTTTGGCCACTTTTGTGATGCTGTCCTGCACTACGGTTGTGACAATCTGCATTGCTTCTTCACCAAGAAAACCCGCATCTTTTTCAATGCTTAATACGTCGGGCAGTTCCGTCAGCAGTCTGATGACAATTCCATCAATATCAACATATTTTTCAAATGTGCTGATATCATGATTTTCTATGGACTCTTTGATCTTCAGCAATGAGTATTTGGGCGATGTAACAAAATTTTGATATAAGAGTCCGCCGATTAGAATGACCAGCGCGAGAGGCAGACCGATAAACAGCAGTTTTTTTTTCATGTTCAACTCCTTTTTGAATTTGATTATTAATAAATATTTTTTATCACGAAAGCACGAAAGTACGAAAACACGAAAAAGGGCAAAAGAAAGGGCTGTGCTTTAATTTACTACTCGTTTTATTTCTAATGTCGGTTTGGAAAAATTTAACAGCAGTCCTGTTTTTAAACCTTTTGCTTTCAGGTATGACCGTAGCTGTGCAAAATGAATGTCGGCAAGCTCCCGTACGGCTTTCAGTTCAAGAATAATCCGATTTTCGACTACAAGGTCGAGACGGTGCAGCCCGACTACAACTCCTGAGTATTCTATCTTGATCTCCTTCTGACTTTCACATTTCAGGTTTCGAGTCTTTAACTCCACTTTTAATGAATTTTCATAAATACTTTCTAAAAAGCCGGATCCAAGCTCTTTATGCACAGTAATTGCCGCACCAATTATTTTTTCACTTAATCTTTCAAAATCATACCCCATAATTATTTCCCTTGTCCTTGCCCTTTTTCGTGTTTTCGTGATTAAATTTTTTCCAGCGCTCCCGAACCCAGCCATTCCCACTATTTTTCACAGCTTCCTGCCCAAAATAATACCCTGCCGCCTGCATCAGACCCAGCTTTTTACAACACAAGCCCAGATTTACCAGCGCAAAATCATATTCAGGCATAAGAACCAACGCCTGCCACAGAAACGGAAGCGCCATCTCATATTTTCCCAGATGCCGATAGCAGGCCCCGATTAAATTATATGTTTCAGGTGATAAAGGTTGTTTTTCACATGCCAAAAACAGCAGATCAATCACCCTGCCGACCTCTTCGTCCGTCTTTGCCTGGTTGAACAGGTTTACAGCCTGGATGTATTCAGCGGCAGGCGGAGCTGGCTTTCCTGTCACTGCATGCCCAAAGCCTGCGACAATCAGATTTGCCACAGGATTGTCTTTAAGACGTTTCATTTCGCTTTTCCACGCCAAAGGCCATACTTCCGACCATGCGTAGTATTCAGTATCAGGCGGGGACGTGTATTGAGATAATATCAACTGATAAACCTCGGCTTCCGGGCAGCTCAAAGCTTTTAAATATGCGGCTTTTCGTTCAAGCGCTTTTTTAAAACAGCCGCCGTCCTGCAAACCATTTTCCGTTGTGCAAAGGGCAAACTCTTTTTGATCATTATCCTTAAACCATTTTGTTATACGTTTTTTGATTTTATGATTTAAAGAAGAATGTCCGGACGCGTGACGCAGACAAAGGGCAAGACCGGAAATTGAAGGATTGTCAATCTCAATATAACTGGAAATTGCCGATGATAAATCGGAAAATTTACATTTTATATTGTTGACCTCCGCAAGTGGCGCCGCAAGCGTCGTGTAATGAATACGCTTTTTTTCCCATTGACGGATGACGGTAATGCCTTTGATATGGGCATCGGCCGCAAACGGAGCAAAAATTTGAATAAACTGAAGCTGCTCGCCGGATTCAAGGCCTGCAATCAGGTCTTTGCAGGATGAAACAACCCGAATCATTTGAAGCGCGCGCAGAAAAGATTTTTTACGGGCGATTTCATGGGCCTTGTCGGCCCGGATATTTTCCGCGCCGGCTGCGGCGGTGGCAAATAAAAAATCCCCTTTTTGCGCCGGGCCGGGTTCTGATTATTTCAGGCGCGTTCTCCCATTTAGGTTCTCCGGCCATGGCTGCGAACGGGATAAAAACCGCTGCGAACAAGGTTAGGGCTGTGATTATGATTTTGTATGATGTTGTTTTGTTCATTTTTTTTAGGTTGAAGGTTGAAGGCTTTTAGGCTGAAGGCTGGAGGTTCACCTCGTTCCCATGCTCCAGCTTCACCTCGTTCCCACGGTCCTGCATGGTAATGCATATCTTAAAGCTTTGCCTTGTACGTTCCTATGCCGCAGCTTGACGCCGGACTACCTTTTTGATTTTCGAGGAGAGCGCCTCTTCTGCTATATCAAGATCATAATCCATTTGGAGCCCAAGCCAGAATGATGGGGAATTGCCAAAACAGGCCGCAAGACGAAGAGCCGTGTCTGCGGTTATGCTTCTTTTACAATGGACAACTATGTTTCGTCTATCGGGTGTCTGCATAAAGAGTGCCG
Organism: Deltaproteobacteria bacterium; assembly: GCA_030596405.1. GTDB lineage: Bacteria > Desulfobacterota > Desulfobacteria > Desulfobacterales > JAUVKB01 > JAUVKB01. Next base: position 3,591 of record JAUVKB010000131.1, on the reverse strand, counting down.
GCGGAAGCATGTTTTTGATATCCGCAATACGTATTTCCTTGACCTTCTTTTGTCTCGGCTTCTGCCGATTCACAAGCCGGATAGCCTTGTCGAGGTCTCCTCCTGTGGCAATGTACTGAGCTGTGATTTCCGGCGAGTAAAACCTGTCTGCAAATCTGGACCCGGGATAGTAAAGGGCTGATCGATCTTCTCCCTGGTTTATGTGCCAGCCGATGTAGTCATCCCCTTTCACAGAGGCCGTGTAATACCCTTTTGGTGTCCAGGCAACCCACTCGTTGTCCGTGCCCTGAAATATCGTCAAAAGCAGCCTGCCGGTTTCGATCTCCCAGAGCTTTACTGTCTGGTCACTTGATCCGGAAACAAGAAACCTGCTGTCCGAAGAACAAGCCACACCCAATACATCACTGGTATGGCCGACAAATTCATGCAGTTTTTTGCCGTTTTTAGGGTTGTAGGAATAAAGACACCCCAAGCCCCCACCGCTGATCACGGCCCGGCCGTCAGGGGCCAATGTCAGGCTTTCATGCTTGTAACCATCGGTTGAGCCGCGGGTTATTTTATGCAGGACAGAGCCGTTTTTCAGAATCTGCAGGGTCTTGTGGACTTTGCCGTTTTCAGTCCGGATCGACCATTGGCCCACAGATTCAAGGCCGCGGACATAGCCCCGGTCGCTTTTAAGCTCAGGGCCAAGGGATAGCTCAAAGTTTCGGCTGGATTTTATTGTAAATGACTGGTCAAGGGAGCCATAACCAAGCAGATTATTTTGTTCATAGGTCTTGCCCCAGGCAATAGACATACCGTCCCCGGCAAAACCCACGCTCCAGATTTTTTTACCTTTACCCGCAAGCTTATGTTTGACCTTTCCGGTTTTGATATCCCAGAGGTAGATTTCATTATCACTCTCTCCGCCGGTTGCGGCAATGGCGCCGTCAGGGGAGACTGCCGTGGCAAGCACGATGTTTTTATGTCTTGTAAATGAGGTCAGCTTTTTTCCTGAGGGGATGGAGAAGACGTTGTTGGAAAGTGGTTGACTACCTGTTCCTGTCACCACACATGACCCGTCAGGGGATATGGAAAGACTGACCACAGTAGTATCCTGCCTTGCAAGCACCTTTATAAACTTTCCGCTGCCGCCGTTCCACAGCCTTATGGTTTTATCGCAGCTTCCTGACAGGATATACCTCCCGTCCGGTGTAAATGCGGCTGAGGCTACATCATCGTCATGCCCCCGCATGGTTCTGATCAGACCTCCGGTATTTGCATTCCACAGCTTCAGGGTATTATCAAAACTTCCGGTTACAGCCTTGCTGCTATCCGGAGAAAATGCCACCGCATAAATATCATCTGTATGGCCGGTAAGCTTATGCAGGGTTTTACCGGATTTTACATCCCATATCCTGGCGGTTTTATCGGCACTGCCGGAGATAAGCCTCCTCCCGTCCGGGGAAAACGATAAGCCCAATATAACATTACCATGGCCCTTGAGCAGGGCATTTACCTTGCCGGTTCTGAAATCGATCAGGCGAATTTCATCATTTTTATTATATCCCCCCACAGCAAGCCACCGGTCATCAGGAGACAGGGCCGCAGCATAGATTTTCCCCTCATCGCCTTTTCCCACCTGGCCCCTGATCACACGCGCTATTTCGCCGGTTCGAACATCCCAGACCCTCACTGTCTTGTCATTGCTTGCAGAGACGAGGTACCGGCCGTCTTTCGTGAACATGACATCTCTTATCTGAGCCTTGTGCCCGCCCGTATCGATAGCAAGAATCGGCTCTTCAGCAAACCCCGGACACAGGCATAAGATTATGAACAGAAATATAATAAGCGCCGGTGTGATTTTTTGTATTTGTTTCATGGTTATAGAAACTCCTTTATTTGATTGCTTTTCGTTTCTATGCTTTCCACGTATGCCCCCTCGTTGCCCTTTTTCGTGTTTTCGTACTTTCGTGTTTTCGTGATTATTTTTTTCTACCAAGCATCCGAATCAGCCCCATCACCAGAAGAAATAACACCTTTACGCTTAATCACTTCTTTTTCTTCAACAGCAGCAGCCTCTTCCCTCTTTTGGCTGTATGAATGTGCCGGCTTATGTTCAATAGCCTGTTTAATATCCTGTGCCATTTTCTGGGATGATGGAGACCATGCCATTATTTTTAATACCATCGGCTTGTCCGTGAATGGATGAACAAGCTCTTTGGTTAAAAGGCTGTGTGCGCCTGTAAGTTTTTGCCTGCCTGACACAGCGCGGATTTTTTCCTGGAATTGACTGATGGATTTATATTCCTGCGATCCTTCGCCTTCTTTATACTCGTCAGCATACAAAGCAAGGGCTTCGGAAAGCTCTTCATTTGCAATAAAGGCCACCTTTTCGCCCATGAATGTGCGCATAGAGGCAAGAGCGCGAAGCCTGGCCTTTTTTCCGGCCTTTTCATAGGCTTTGTCTTCCCTGCCGCCTATTACTTCAACTCCGGCCTGGCCAAATGACAGTAGCACATGCTCGCCGTGCTGGTTGATATATGCCCGCACGCCGGACATACAGGCCAGTTTGTTGGAATCTTTCGGCAGTTGATTTGTAACTTCAGTTTTTGCTTTTTTTCCTTTAAGGCCAAAAGGAGCCCTGCCGGAAAGCATGCTGTCTACCATTTTCTGCAAATTTTGAGACCAGAGAGTAATAACAACAACCTGATAGTTTTTATGATAGGAGCCTTCAAAGGCCTGGATTACCTGGGAGCCCTGCACCTCGGTAAAGGCGCATGCAGCGGCTTTCATGGATGTCTCGCTGATATTTCTCAGGCGGTTTCTTTTTTGGGCTTTCGATTTTACAGCAGCTTTTTTACGATTGCTCTCCTCTTGTCTTTCCTGTTCGGAAGTTTCATCTGTTTCCCTGATGGCTTTATCGAGCTTTGCGCCGATTAATGTTTTGGATTTTTCAAACAATTCGGAAATAGAGCCGGCAACATTCATGGCTTTTGTGGTTCTTTTAAGCTCGGAACTTGCATTTACAATATCTTCCAGGGCAGCCCGCTCTTCAGGGTTTATTTCCCTTTCCGAAGCGCCTCTTGAGGTTGTGAGATCCGCGCCGAGAAATATTGCTGTTTTTGCCTTTGCCTCAAGCTCTGCGCGCTGGAATGCAAGAAATCGGCTGTCTATAAAACCTGGATCCTCCGGCCTGGCATTTACCGTTGCCGCGCCGATGCTGATGTAAAGCAGCTTTTTATTTTTTAAATTCCGGCCTTCTTCCAGATCCTTGTCGGTCAGCCAGTCCTGGGCTGTTTCCAGGGGATTTTCACCTTGTTCGAGGATTTTGCCGGGGCTGTGCGTAACCTGGCTGAGGACTTTCACGCCAGGGGAGGTTGCCAGCACCTGCCATGCCTGCGCTTCTGCGGAAACAGCGGCTTTTTCACCGGCGCCGGGCTCTTGTGCATGAGCGGAAAAGGTGCTTGTTAAAAGAAAATATGCTGCTATAGCATGTTTCACATGACTTGATATCAAGATATTTAAAAAAACATGATTTTTTTATGAATTAATTGACATCCACCTCTTGATTTACATCAATTTCTCCATCCTCTGCCCAATACTTATTTT
>JAUVKB010000193.1 GCA_030596405.1 Deltaproteobacteria bacterium | reverse complement strand
TTGCATTGATAGGCTGCCACCCTCTGATACTCGATCCGTCAAATCCAAATCCGTCTTCAAAGCTCGACTCGTTCAGTTCGCTGATCGGCACCGTAAAATGCTGCCAAACCCCTGGAAAATCCATAAAACGCAAATCAACCACCCTTACTTTTTTTTCCTTAATCATTTCCAATACTTGTTTTGGTGTCATAATAAAAATTCTCCTTGTCACTTTTTATTTTTGTTAAAAATCTTTTGCATATTACAGCAATCAGGCATAGGCCGCTAACAGGTATCTTTAACTATATTGCATCATCTCCTCTTTCGCCTGTGCGCACCCTGATCGCCTCTTCCACAGGAAGAATAAAAATCTTGCCGTCGCCTATTTTACCGGTATTTGCGGCCTTTTGAATCGCTTCCACCACCTTTTCAACCACACCGGATTCAACGACAATATCAATTTTAATTTTTGGAATAAAGTCGACCACATATTCAGCGCCCCGATAGATCTCCTTGTGTCCTTTCTGACGGCCATACCCCTTTACCTCGGATATTGTCATCCCTTGAATGCCGATTTCATTTAAAGCTTCTTTAACATCATCCAGTTTAAATGGTTTGATGATAGCCTCAATCTTTTTCATGCCAATTCCTCCTGTAATTTTATTTTCAAACGAACCTTAAACGCCTGACATTGTCGTTTCAAAAGCCCTTTCCCCGTGTATTGCATTATCAAGACCGGAAATTTCATCATCCTTCTCAACCCTGAGTCCTCCGGTAACAAAACGTGTTACGTATATCACTGCAAGTGTCCCGATGGCCGTAAAAACAATCGTTGCCGCCATTGAAACAATCTGTATCCAGAGCTGTTTCGGATTGCCGTAAAACAGGCCTGATGCTCCTTTTGTTATTGCGGGGTTTGCAAAAAGACCTGTTGCAAGGCATCCCCACATACCACACATGCCGTGAACACCGAATGCGTCCAGTGAATCATCGTACCCCAATTTCTGTTTCAGCACTGCAACGGAAAAAAATCCAAAAGCTCCCGCAACAAGTCCGATAATCAAAGCCGCCTGCAAATCGACAAAACCCGCCGCAGGTGTAATTGAGACAAGTCCTGCAATGGCGCCTGAAGCAAGCCCTAATAATGTCGGCTTTTTCTCATAAAACCATTCGGCAAACATCCAGGAAAGCGCCCCTGTTGCAGCCGAAGTATTTGTTACCAGAAATGCCGAACCGGCAATTCCATCTGCCGCAAGCTGACTGCCCGCATTAAAACCGAACCACCCGAACCACAAAAGAGCCGCGCCAAGAGCTGTCAAAGCAACACTTGAGGGGAACATTGCTTCCTTTCCGTATCCTACCCGTTTTCCCACAACAATGGCAAGAACCAACCCTGCAACGCCTGCATTAATGTGCACAACATTTCCGCCTGCAAAATCGAGCGCCCCCATTTTGCTCATCCAGCCTCCGCCCCATACCCAGTGGGCAATCGGGCAGTAAATGAAAGTTATCCACAAAATTGTAAAGACAATCCATGAAGAAAACTTCATTCTGCCTACTATTGAACCAAGAACAAGAGCAACGGTAATCCCTGCAAATGTCATCTGAAACAGTATAAATACATAAGTGGGAATCGTCCCGGACAGGCTGTTTACAGTGATTCCACTTAAAAACAGATTTTCAAGTCCCCCTATTAATCCTGCATTGTCCGGCCCAAAAGCAAGGGTATATCCCCAAATCATCCATATTACGCTGGCAATACAATATGCGACAAAAGTCATTGCAAAAGTATTAAGAAGGTTTTTATACCTTGACATCCCGGCATAAAAAAGGGCGAGACCCGCCGGTGTCATCACCATAACCAGAGCCGTTGCCACAATCATCCATGCAGTGTCACCGGTATTTAAAGTCTCTCCTTCGGCAAAAGCCGAAGTGACCAAGATAAATGGAACAAGGGAGCAGATTATCGATGCAAACAAGAGTTTTAGTTTCATTTTTGTAACATTTCTCCTTTAATATAGATAAAAAATTGCTGTCAACCTGTTTTCAAATCAATATCCTCAAGTACTTTACCAATAGCTTTTTTAATTTCCTCAGCGTGTTCCGGCGAGTCCACCTTTTGCCCGTCAAAATCTCTCACATAAAAAACATCAACCACCTGGTCGATCTTGGTGGCAATTTTAGCGACCACGATATCCACGGCGCACATGAAAAGCGCATCGGTAATTTTAAAAAGAAGCCCTGGAAAATCATAGGTAAAAACCTCAACAATGGTAAAAAAACTGGAGCCGTTATTATCTACTACTATCCGGTGCGGCCTTTTTGACGTTCGGGGCTTACAGGATCGATAATCATGGGCCTTTTCACCAATCTCTGCCGAAAGATCCAATTCGCCTGACAACGCTGATGCAAGGTTCTCTTTAGCCCGGCTCCATTTTTCATCTTCAAAAATCTGATCGGGAGGCGGCCTTACCTTGAAAATATCCAAAGCGATATTATTGCGCCAGGTATATATCTGTGCATCAAGAATATTTAAATTGTTCAGGGTAAAAATTCCTGCAATCCTGGAAAAAAGGCCGGGGCTGTTTTTGGCACACACAGTTACAATCCTTGTGTTTGAATCGGAAGCTTTTATCACCTTCCATACAAAGTCCAGACTGCCCATGCTTTTAAATAGTTTGATATGTTCCAGAATATCTTGCGTCTCCGTATAAAGGCGATACCTGGGGGACATGACACTGAAAAGAGCTTCCAGATCCTGCCGGCTTTGTGAAGCAGACACTGAACTTAAAACTTTTTCTTTTTTCTTTTCAACAGCTTCTATTGCCGCAACCGATGCCAGCTCTCCTTTTTCAAGAACACTTAAAACTTTAAAAAAAAGATCCCTTAAAAGAGATAAAGTCCAGTTGTTCCAAGCCTTTGGCCCTGTGGATATGGAATCGGCAACGGTTAAAAGGTAGAGCATTTTCAGCCGGTCGACATCCCTTATCTTCCTTGCGCAGAAGATGGCGGTCTCCTCATCATAAAGATCTCTTCTTGTGGCTGTTTTAATCAGAAAAAGATGCTCCGCAATCAAAAACGACACGGTTTCTACATCTTTGAGCTTATACCCCTTTTTTGTTAAAACACCGCTTGCAATTGCCGCGCCTCTTTTTGAATGTCCGCCGCCGGGTTCTCCCTTGCCGATATCATGCAAAAGGGCCGCCCATAGCAGCAGCTTCCTGTTTTTAATCTCTTTATACAGATCACAGCAAAGTCGATTTCCGGGTTGATCCCCGGGCCGGTCTTTTGAGACATTTTCGGCAACGCCGTATTTTTTTATAGTCTGCACTGTGTGCAATGTGTGTTTGTCCACAGGAAAAATATGATACTCGTCATATTGTATCCGATTAACAATACTTTTGAATTCAGGGATAAACCGCTCCAAAAAACCTGTGCGCAGCATCTCATTTAAAACATTGAATGTTGGAGCAGAAGCGATTAGAATCCGTTCAAATGATCTTACGACAGAAGGACAGGATGCAAACTTTTTATCAACAAGATATGCAAATTCTCCGACAATACGGTTGGCTTCAGCACTTAATGGCAGTTTCAGGCGGGCACTTTCTTCAAATATTTTCATTAAAAGCTCAGGAGAATTCAGAATCTTTTCAGGTGAAGAAAAGCAAAGCCTGTCTCTTATAATTTCCAGTCCGTCAAATTTAGTCTCTTTTTGGGGTATTCGTCTACGTTTTCTTTTTGTTGCATAGCCCTGTTCATAGAGAAACATTAAATGCTGCTGTTTTACAAATTCCATCCGGGCGTGCAATTTTCCTAAAAATATTTCAACAGGCTGTTGACCATTCTTTTCTCTGAACTTTAATGCTTTTGCCAATCCTGGCTGGCATTCAAAATGGAGTTGATCACATTTTCTTCCCATCATGTAGTGCAAACGGTTTCTGACATCCCATATAAACGAAAGCGCCTGGATTAATGCCAAAAACTCGTCATGTGACAGATAACCAAAAAACTCAAGGTCTCTGGGCTGCACAAGACCGGAGTTGATTTTGGCAATCCAGAGCATAGTGTGATAATCTCTTAACCCG
>JAUVKB010000094.1 GCA_030596405.1 Deltaproteobacteria bacterium | reverse complement strand
ATGACATTGATAACGCCGCCGCTGGCGTTCGCGCCGTAAAGCGCTGAAGCCGGTCCTCGAACTATTTCAATTCTTCCTATGTTATCCGCCGGTATTGCCTGTGTGATTTCCCAGTTTGTAGGTATTCCGTTAACCAGGACTACTGTTGCACCACTGCCGGCGCCTCGAATATTGGGATAAGCGGGAAATGGCCCGTACGCACGGCGAAGAGTAATGCCCGGAACTGAACGTAATACATCCCCTATATCCCCGTTGGGCAAGTTCTGGTTTTCGATATCCTCAGAAGTAATTACCGTCACGGAAGCTGGTATATCCTTTGTCGAAGTCTCATATTTGGTTGCAGTTACAACCACTTCGCCCAGTTTAGTGACTTCTTTCTTTTTCTCTTCCGCCCAGCTTACCCGGAATAAAGCAAGACTTATAATACCGAATAGAGCAATAATCAATTTTAAATTCTTCACGACTTTTTCCTTTCTCAATTTTGTAAATTGTCAAGCTCTACACCCTTGAAGTTGACGGAAAAATGCTTCGGTGGTATAAAAAAATCGGAGCATCCGTCAGATCAAGGGCGCTTCACTGTGGAAGGCAGCCGACAAATCCCGGCCGGGGAGAGGAGGCTGTCTTCCTTATATTTTAAAAGTTATTGAAGTAATTGTTTTTATCAGACCTATGATTTTTTTGTTCATTCACCTCCATTCACCTCTTGTCTTGCCAATAAAAAAAGCCAGAAATGCTCATTCGGATTTCGTTCCGATTTTGCCTTCCTAGCTTAGAATATTATGACTAAATTTGGGTAGTTTTATTTAAAAGCGCAATTTCTTATTGCGTATTGCTAAATTTATTTAGATGGTTATCCGCTTTTTGTCAAGAGTTAATGTTTTACCTGGACATTTCATATAAGACACGGACAGTAAGTGCCGAGTAGGTTGCCCTGGCAATATATCAATAAAAATGAAACACACGATCCAAAAATTAAACTTTAATCTCAATTCATCCCGGGTAATTAAATTTAGCAGAAAATTTCCAAATCTGTTTAGGATTTGACCAGTTCTCTTGATAGCATTTAAATGACATGCTATACATCAAAAGGCATGAAAATTTACGTTATGGGAACGGATAAAAAAACAGGGGGCAATGATGTCGGGACACAGTAAATGGTCTACCATAAAACATAAAAAAGGCGCAACAGATGCCAGAAGAGGGAAGATATTTACAAAACTTATCAAAGAGATTACCGTCGCAGCGCGTATGGGAGGCGGCGGTGATATCACTTCAAATCCCAGATTAAGATCGGCTGTTCAGGCGGCAAAAAATGAAAATATGCCCAAGGATAATATTGAACGGGCAATCAAAAAAGGAACCGGCGAACTTGAAGGCGTCAGCTACGAAGAGAGTGTTTACGAAGGCTATGGGCCGGGAGGCGCCGCTGTATTTGTTGAATCCCTCACGGACAACAAGAACAGGGCTGTTGCGGACATACGGCATATTTTCAACAAGAACGGCGGGAATCTTGGTGAAAACGGCTGCGTTGCATGGATGTTCAGCAAAAAAGGCTATATTGTTGTAGACAAGAAGCATATTGATGAAGACGCTTTGATGGAATATACAATTGACGCCGGTGCGGAAGACGTCAGGGAAGAAGAAGATTTTTTTGAAATAGTCACCGCTTCAGAAGATTTTGAATCTGTAAAAATCGCATTGGAAAAGGCCTCAATTGCGATTTCCAATGCGGAAATCACCATGCTTCCACAGTCAACCTCAAACCTTGAAGGAAAGGAAGCGGAACAGATGATAAGACTGATGGAAGCCCTTGAAGATTGTGAAGACGTGCAAAAAGTTTACACCAATGCCGATATTCCGGATGAACTGGTCGGCGGTTAACTTAAATCCGATTAACTCAAATCATAGAATCTGCGGCTGTTTTTCAGCACTTCACATGACAGTTGTTCAGGATCTTCTTCTCTTACCTGGGCCAGCTTAAGCAGGACAGATCTGACAAAAGCCGGTTCATTTCGCCGCGTCCGGTTCTTTTCCGGTGCCGGCGTCAGATAGGGCGCATCTGTTTCAACCAGAATACGATCCACAGGGATTAGCGGGGCAAGTTTTCGTAAATCAGCCCCCCTCCCCTTAATGGTCAAAACGCCGGTTATCCCTATATAAAGACCAAACTCTAAATACTGTTTTAATTCCGCTTCATTACCGCTGAAGCAGTGAACCACCCCTTTTTTTACCTGACTGCCGTGAGCGTTTAATATTTCAAAAAAGCGGCCCCTGCTCTCCCTTTCATGAAAAATAACCGGAAGATTTAATCCCCCTGCAATCTCAAGCTGTCTGACAAACCACTTTTCCTGATCTTTTATCGGCGAGTACATACGGTTAAAATCAAGACCGATTTCACCCCATGCCCGGACATTTTGATTTTTGGCAAGGCCGGAAAGGAATTTGAGCGTTTTTTCGCTGCAATTTTTGCTGTCATGCGGATGGACGCCTACCGATGCGTACAATCCGTTACACGTTTTTGTTATCTCGACGGCTTTTATTGAACTTTTTTTATTGATGCCGACAATCATAACTTCATCAACGCCCGCATCATGGGCACGATTTATAACCTCTTTAATATCATTATCATACACCTTGTCATCAAGGTGACAGTGGGTATCAAAAAAATTCATGCTTTCATTCTTTTTAGTTGCATTCTTTTGTTCAGATGCCGGTTTGAGTGGTTTTTTTTACGTTTACAGCGCAAACCTTCAGTTCCGGTATCTTTGCCACAGGGTCAAGGGCGGGGCTGGTCAGCAGGTTGGTCGGAGACTCCTTAAAGTGGAAGGTCATAAAGACAACACCTTCCGGAGATATTTCAGTAACCTTTGCCTTTGCCTTTATGCTCCCTCTTCTTGATGATACCTCAACCATCTCGCCATCTTCTATGGAAAGACTTTTTGCGTCCAGGGGATTGATTTCAAGAAGTTCTTCACTTCTGAGGTCGTTTAGTCCCTTAGATTTCCTGGTCATAGTCCCTGTATGATAATGGTAAAGACTTCTTCCGGTGGTAAGAATTAAAGGATATTTTTTGTCTGTCTCCTCTGCCGGCGGCCTGTACTCAAGAGGAACAAATTTGCCCTTGCCGCGGGCGAATTTGTCGGCATGGAGGAATTTTACACCGGGATGATCTTTTGTAGGGCATGGCCATTGCAGGCCGCCTTCGTTTTTCAGGCGTTCATAGGAAACCCCGCCATACGACGGCGTTACTCCGGCTATCTCCTCAAAGATCTTTGCCGCATCAGGAAAATCAAAACCTGCTGCGCCCATATTTTTTGCTATTTCACAGGTAATCTGCCAGTCCGGCCTTGCGGAACCGATCGGTTCAACGGCTTTGTTTGAAATCTGGACTCTGCGCTCCGTGTTGGTAACTGTTCCATCCTGTTCAGCAAAACACGCGCCTGGCAAGACCACATCAGCCATTTGAGCTGTTTCAGTGAGAAAAATATCCTGCACAACGAGAAAATCCAGCCTGGCAAGTGATTCCTTGATATGTTTTGCGTCCGGATCACTCAACACAGGGTTTTCACCCAAAAGGTATAAGGCTTTTAACGTTCCGTTATCTATCGCTGGAAACATTGCGGTGAGAACAAGCCCGGGTTTTGATGGAAGGGTGCAGTCCCAGGCGGCCTCGAACTTATGCCGGACATTTTCATCAGCAACGGGCTGGTACCCGGTATATACATTAGGCAGCGCTCCGAGGTCACATGCGCCCTGGACATTGTTTTGTCCTCTGAGGGGATTGACACCTGACGAGGGTTTGCCTACATTTCCCGTAAGCATGGCAAGATTTGCCGTTCCCAGGACATTATCCGTTCCGTGAGAGTGCTGGGTGATTCCCATGGCATAGAGAAGTGTTGCGGGAGAATTTTCAGCATACATCCGCGCCGCGCGTTTAATGTCATCTTCGGAAACTCCCGTAAGGCCGGTTACCCTGGAAATATCAAAGTCGGCAAGCGAGTCTTTGAAAGCGTCAAAATTTTCGCACCTTTTGTCGATAAATTCTTTATCCTGAAGTTCTTCGTCAACGATTACCTTGGCCATGCCCATCATGAGAGCAACATCTGAGCCAGGGCGGTGTCGCAACCAGACATCGGCGTTCCGGCACAGTTCAATTTCCCTTGGATTGGCGACAATAAGTTTGCCTCCCTTTTCCAGGGCTTTTTTGATTTCCAGGGCGATCACCGGATGGTTCTCCGTGGTGTTTGTGCCTATGGCAAAAATGCATGCCGCATCTCCTATATCTTCAATGGAATTGGTCATTGCGCCGCTTCCAAAGCTTGTGACCAGACCAGCCACAGTAGGAGAGTGTCAGAGACGCGCGCAATGGTCTATGCTGTTTGTTTGCATGACCATGCGCGTGAACTTTTGCATTACATAGTTGTCTTCATTGGTGCATTTGGCGGAGGATATGGCCGCAAACCGGTCTCCTTTGTATTTGGAGAACCGGCTTGAAACAAGATCAATGGCTTCAGGCCAGGATACTTCTTCAAATTTTCCGTTTTTCCTGACTAAAGGCGCGGTCAAACGATTCGGATCATGGACAAAGTCGAGCCCGAACTTTCCTTTCACACAGGCCTGACCTTTATTTGCAGGACCGTTGATATCAGGTTCCACACGAATAATCTTGTTGTTTTTGACCTCAAGAGTAAGTTGGCAGCCTGTGCCGCAATATGGACAGATAACGCTTGCAGTATGGTCAGGAAAGTTATTGTATGAAATGCTTCGCTCCATCAGCGCGCCGACCGGACAAGCATCGACACAGGCACCGCAGAACTTGCACCCGGCTTCCTCGTGAGACACTGCGTCAACTGTTGAAATCACGTGACATTTCAGACAGCGCCCGGCCTCGGCAATCGCGACTTTTTCTTCCATTCCGAATTCAACTTCATCGTAGTTATGGATACGGGTCTCAGCAGGAAGAAAATCAATGTAGCCGATTTCACCTTCTTTAATATCTTCCTTGATCTGGTAGGAGGCGTTTGGATCAATGAGGGATTCTTCAATATAACCTTCACCGCCGAAAAAGCGATCAATTGCCTGGGCGCCTTTTCTGCCTGCGTCAATAGCGGCTATTACTGTAGATGGGCCGCTTGCGCAATCGCCGCCGGAAAATACACCTTCCCTGCTTGTCTTTCCATGATCGTCTATTTTCACGGTATTTCCCCAGCCTGTTTCCACTTTAAGGTCTTCGGGTACATCAGGTCGTTGCCCGATAGCCGCGATCAGGGTATCGAGCTTAATTATAAATTCACTATCTTTCACAGGAACGGGGCGACGCCTTCCGCTATCGTCGGGTTCGCCTAATTCCATACGGATACATTCAACCTTTAAGGTTCCGTTTTTTCTTGTGATTTTGGAAGGCGCGGTAAGATAGAGAATTTCAATATTTTCTTCCAGGGCAGCTTCAATTTCTTCCGGATTTGCCGGCATTTCGGCTCTGGTCCTGCGGTACAGGAGTGTGACCTTTTTTGCTCCAAGTCTGAGAGGAACGCGAGCCGCATCAATGGCAACATTTCCGCCGCCGACGACACCTACTCTTTCGCCGATATCAATTTTTTCGCCAAGATTGACACGTCTCAAGAAATCGGCGGATTCCATAACGCCTTCCTGATCTTCGCCGTCTACGCCCAGTTTCATGCCCTTATGAGCGCCCAACCCAAGAAAGACGGCATTGTAGCCATCTCCAAAGAGGCTATCAAGAGACTCAATCCTTGTGTTCAGCTTGATTTCAACGCCTGCCCTTTTGATTTCATCAACTTCGCCCTGCAAGATATCTCTTGGCAGCCGGTATTCAGGGATACCGACCCTCATCATGCCGCCTGTCACCGGAAGAGCTTCAAAAACAGTTGTTTCATGGCCGAGTTTTGCAAGGTAAAAGGCCGCGGTTAAACCGGCAGGTCCTGCGCCGATTACTGCGACACGTTTGCCTGTAGACGGCAAAACTGTTGAGCGTTCTCTCCAGGAATCATTACCATTGTCCGCTGCAAAACGTTTGAGCAATCGGATATTCATCTCTTTGTCTGTTTTTTCCCGCTGACAAACACCTTCGCAAGGATGTATACAGACACGTCCAAGAGAGCCGGGGAATGGGACCTTTTCCCTGATAACCGCCAGAGCGGCGCTTGGGTTTCCTTCTCCAATAAGTTTGATGTATCTTGGTATATCTATACCTGCAGGACATGCATTACGGCATGGATAGGCATATTTCAGGACTGAGAGGCCTCTGATCTCTTCGCAAACACGAACACAACGGTGACAGAGAATACAAAGATCATGATTGCGGATAAAAAAAGGCATGTCCTCAACCTTGCCGAGCCCCTTAGGCAAAGATACGGGAATTTCTTTGATGCCGGTATATTTGACTATCTCCTGCAGCTCACAACGCCCATTGTTGACACAAAAACAGGTGGCTGGGTGCCGCCGGAGAATCGATTTAAGATTCCTGATTTGCAGCTCCATGACCTGCGCTGTCTTTGTTTCAATCGCCATATTTTCTAAAACAATAGTGGAGCAAGAAAGGACCGGCTCTCCTTTTATTTCCACAAGGCAAAGCCTGCAGGCCTGATCCGGCATTTTCTCACTTAAAGGTTTCAGCCCGGGATAACTGCACAGGTTCGGGATGTAGACCCCCGCCTCCCTGGCGGCGTCAAGCACTGAAACCCCTTTTCTTGCCTGAATTTTTTGTCCGTTAATGGTTATGGATATTTTATCCATTGCCGCCTCATTATGTTAGAGGTTATTAAATAAAATTTCCGTTCCAAAAGATGTTCCCTTTTTTCAATAAAAAATTGGAAATGTCAAGCACATGTTAAGTGGGATGGCTTTTATAAAACCGTCAAACCCGCTTTTTTATATAAATCAAAAAAATGGTGGGTCGGGCCGTAACCATGTCCTATGGAAAGAGAGTGCTTTATAGCTCCGGTAATATAATCCTTGGCGCAAGTTGCGGACTCAAAAAAATTTTTACCCATAGCCAGGTTCGCCGCTATTGCCGATGAAAAAGTGCATCCGGTACCGTGGGTATTTTTTGTTTCCACCCGGCGGCTTCGCAGCTCCCTGAATTCAACCCCGTCATAAAGCACATCTGCCGCAATCTCTTTTTTCAGGTGCCCCCCCTTTATGACGACACGTTTTGCGCCCATATTTAAGATATCATGGGCGGCTGATTTCATTTTTTCCATACTGTCGATATCCTTGCCTGTAAGCGCTTCAGCTTCATGAATGTTGGGAGTAACGACTTCGGAAAGAGGGAAAAGATTGCGCACCAGGGCATCTTGAGCATTCTGCTTCAACAAACGGTATCCGCTTTTGGAAATCATGACCGGATCGAGCACAACAGGAGGAGGCTTTACCGTATTGAGTGCGTCCGCAATGGTTTCTATGAGCAAAATACTGGAAACCATGCCGATTTTTACCGCATGAATTTTTATATCATTAAACAGACAGCGGATTTGATCATAAACGATATGCGGCGGGATTTCATGAACGTCATAGACCCTCTGGGTGTTTTGTACGGTAACGGCTGTAATGACACTCATTCCATAGACACCGAGCGCCTGAAATGTTTTTAGATCGGCCTGAATTCCAGCCCCGCCCGAAGAATCCGAACCGGCAATTGTAAGAGCTGTTTTCATTGAATGTTTTGAAACCGTCCTTTGCAGATCTTTTTAAATAATATGTTTTTTCCCGTGTTGAAACGACGAAATCCCGGAAGGTGAATTGACAAGATACTTTCCATTAAACCGAATACATCCGCCTACCTTGAATGCGCCTGGAAGCTCTCTTTTTATATCTTCAAACTTGTCCGGCATGCATGTAAATAAAAGTTCATAATCCTCACCGCCGGCAAGAACCATCTCTTCGGGAACCAGGTTATACTTTTTGCAGAACAAAGTCAAAGCAGGCTCAAAACAGAAAGATTTTAATTTAAACTCTATAGCTATTTTTGACGCCTCTGCAATATGTTTTGCGTCACCTGCAAGACCGTCACTGATATCGGTCACACACTTTACCCGATTTTCGGCAAGAATTTTTGCCGCGTCAAACCTTGCCGACGGAGATATAAATTTTGCAATCAGTTCCTTAAATTCAAAATCTTTTTTTATAAGCAAAGCAAGCCCTGCGCGTGCAAGTCCAAGAGGGCCGGTGCAATACAGGCCTTCGCCGGCAAGCGCTCCGGAACGGACTGGAAAGATATCCTCTTTGCCACAGCCGAGTGCAAAAATATCCAGTGACAACCGGGTCGACCGGGAGATATTGCCCCCGCCGAGCGTACAGTTATGTTTTATAAGCGATTTTTTTATGCCTTTATATAATT
>JAUVKB010000093.1 GCA_030596405.1 Deltaproteobacteria bacterium | reverse complement strand
GATTATGTGATCACGACGCCTTATACTTTTTTTGCAACAGCAGGTTCAATAGCGCGCATCGGCGCAAAACCCTTATTTGCCGACATTGATCCGGTTACCTATAATATTTCTCCGGAAAGCATGGAAAAGGTTGTCTCATCCATGCCCCGCAAAGAGATCGAAAGGATAAAGGCTGTTATTCCGGTTCATCTTTATGGTCAATGTGCCGACATGGATCCCATCCTTGAATTTGCAAAACAGTACAAACTTGTTGTGATTGAAGACGCCGCCCAGGCCATAGGAGCGGAATATAAGAAAAGACGCGCCGGATCGATGGGTGATTTCGGCTGTTTTTCCTTTTTTCCTTCAAAAAATCTTGGCGCTTTCGGCGATGGCGGGATCGTGACAACGAACAGGCAAGATCTGTGTGATAAACTTCGGACATTCAGAATGCACGGCTCCGGGCCAAAATATTATCACAAGGTTGTCGGCGGCAATTTCAGGCTGGATGCACTCCAGGCCGCAATTGTTTCCGTAAAACTGAAATATTTAGATAGCTGGACCGAGTCCCGCCGGAAAAACGCATCCAAATATAGAGAGCTTTTTGCAGATGCCGGTTTGGGCGATATGGTCAGTCTCCCTGTTGAAAAAGAAGATCGCCACATATACAATCAGTTTGTTATAAGCGTTAAGGAAAAAAGAGACGATCTGCGCGCTTTTTTAAGTGACGCAGGGATAGGATCGGAAATATACTATCCTGTTCCCATGCATATTCAGGAATGTTTTTCATATCTTAACTGCAAAAAGGGTGATTTCCCTGAGTCTGAATATGCTGCATTACATACTTTGGCTCTTCCAATATACCCCGAACTTTCAGATGATCAGCAGGAATATGTGGTGAAAAATATAAAAGCGTTCTGTTTTGCTCTTTAATAACTGTGGCATTTAAATTACATGTTTGTAAAGCGTGATGCCGGGTCCTCTGTTTTTGGAATTATAACTTTGCTCTCAAAATTGAGTGTGGCAAAGTAATCGGCTGCTGTTTCTTCCCTGCGGATCATTTCAACGGAACCATCGGTCTTAAGCAGGAGCTCCTTTGGTCTTAACCTCCCGTTGTAGTTAAAACCCATGGCATGTCCGTGCGCGCCGGTATCGTGAATAATCAGTATATCTCCCTGTTCGATTTTTGGGAGACGGCGTTGAACCGCAAATTTATCGTTATTTTCGCAAAGAGATCCCACCACATCTACTACTACTACTACTACACCCTTTTTGTCCGGTTTTTTGCCTAATACACTGATATGATGGTAGGCGCCATATATGCCCGGCCGCATAAGGGACGACATGCAGGCGTCAACGCCTATATATTTTCTATAGATATCTTTCTTATTGATCGCTTTTACTACAAGTACGCCGTGAGGCCCTGTCATGTAACGTCCGCTTTCTAAGAAAAATTTCGGCGCGTAGCTGTTCCGTTTTTCAAACCGGTTGAACAGATCGGTAATCTCTTTTGCCATGGCGTGAAGATCAAGAGGTCTGTCTTCCGGTTTATATGGGATTCCAAGCCCGCCGCCGATATTAATAAATTCAAAATTGATATTAAGTTTATCCGATATCCACTCTGCAAGTTCCAGGAGCATCCGGGTGGTCTGGAGCATGTACTTATAATCCAGTTCATTAGAGGCCAGCATGGTGTGAAGGCCGAAACGCTTTGCGCCAAAGTCACGCGCGGTCTTATAAGCAGACAGAATCTGTTCGTGGCTCACCCCGTATTTTGCCTCAACCGGATTTCCTATAATTGTATTGCCGGTACGCGTTGAACCGGGGTTGTAGCGAAAACAGACAAGTTCCGGCATTTGAGGAACTTTTGGGATAAGCGTTATGTCATCGAGATTTAATATGCACCCGCCGTCAGCCGATGCTGATAAAAATTCCGCGTGGCTGGTGTTGTTTGAGGTGAACATGATTTCTTCTCCGCTGCCACCTGCTTGCCGACTGAGAATAAGTTCAGGTATGGAGCTGCAATCAAAGCCAAAACCCATCTGCTTCATGATTTCAAGAATACGTGGATTAGGAAGTGCTTTGACCGCGAAATATTCACGAAAGCCCTTTATGCCTGAAAATTTGTCTATAAGCATCCGGCCGGTTTCATATATGCCGGCCTCATCGTAAATGTGAAAGGGTGTGTCAAAGTGCCCGGTTATATCCTTTAATAAGGGAAAAAGATGCTCTTTAAATTTTTTGGGCATGGTCATTTTTAATATTCTCCAAGTAAAATCAGCCTGTCAGGTATACTCCTGAACAATCAGAAAGAGTAAAATGAAAAAAGGGAAAATTACAACTTAGTGGGAGATATGCGGATGGGTGTGAATATGTTTATGAAGCGTTTTGCATTTGATAATTTCTCCATTTTCCATTTGATATATAGAATTTGTTATGCTTTCCATAAAATCCATTTCATGGGAAATTAAAATACAGGAAAGATCAAGTTTTTTCAATACATTTGCAAGTATTGCTTTCAAGGTTTATGACAGGCTTGTTATTATTCATATATTTATCCATTCAAGAATTACGAGAACGATCATTGCAAGCGACATGAAAGACGTCCAGAGCCAGTCCTGCCGCATAACCGAAAATTTGGAAAGAGAATAAAACCTTCCTTTAAATCCCCGGCATATCATGGCCTGATGTACCCGGTTTGCCCTTTCCGAAGCCCGTACAAAAAGCATTCCTACAATATATGCATATGTTCTGTATGTGTGCCTGTTTGTCCCGGGGCGAAAACCACGGGTTTTAATAGCCCACACAAGCCTGTAATATTCTTGTTCAATGACAAAAATATACCGATAAGTCAGCAGGAAAAGATGGATTATTTTATCCGGGACCCTAAGACGCTTAAGAGAGTGGCCCAGTGTGGCAAGATTCATGGTAGTAATCATAGCAATATATGCAAGTAGAATAATGTTTGATTTGAGCGTAATCTGCAAAGAAAGTATTATTCCCGGTCTTGTAAATATTAACGGGCCGACACTAAAAAGCGGTTCTCCTTTAACGGTCAAAGGCAATACCAGCCAAAGGAGAAGAATAAAGCCCCAGGCAGCCATTAATTTTTTTATAACCTTTAGAAGGTTTAACCGGGCCATGCATAGCAGTAAAACAGATAAAATCAATGCCGCGATTAAAGCGGGAAACCGGGTGGAAAGAGCGGCTACAAAAGAAAATATCGTTGCAAAAACAACCCTGAACCTTGGGTCGATTCTGTGCATCACAGAGCTTCCGTATGCAAATGTTTCTTCAATCATTTCGTTTATTATTTATTTTTTTTTCTAAAATGAAAATAGGATGCAACCCCCATAAGCCCGAAAATATAACCGATGCCGCCAATGATATCGCTAATTTCAGGCTCTTTTTCATTCGATTCAGCGAGCATTTTCATTATCGGCCTCAATTTTTTTTCCAGGACTTTTTCGACAACTTCCTGAACTTCGGGCAAGGTAAGACCCGTGGCCGTCACATTTTGTGCTTTTGGCGCGGCTTTGGCTTCCGATTTTGTCTGTTGCTCTATCTCTTCAATTGGTAGTGTCCATTGGCCTCTGTGCCCCATCCCTGCGTTTAAAACAATCTTTAGTGTCGTTTTTTGGGGAACCTTAAAAGAAAATTCTCCGTTATTATCGGTTTTCCCTTCAAGGAGCTTGTTGCCCTGTTGATTATAAACAATAACCTGGCTGTTTTTAGCTTTTTTCCCCCCGCTGAACTTGCTTTTAGTATACACTGTATCACCATCCACATAAGCAAATATCATAACTTTGTGAGCAAAAGCGGCGCCGGCCAAAAAAAAAGTTAAAAGAAAAATAATCATAAAAGAAACAAGCCCGTAAGGCCATTTATGAAAAACACTTTTTTTAATTGCATGAATTATTTTCATGGATCAATATTATGCCTTCCTAACTGTTTATACTGCCTGAAAATCCAGGCAGCAGCTCTGGTTGTACTTTTTTAAGAAAAGCCACGCAAAAGGCAGCGACAACCCCTTCGATAATCATAACAGGTAGATGAGCGATTATAACTGCTGCGGCAATCCCCAAAAAACTTTCCTGTGTAAACATCAATGCAGCTCCAACCATTATTGCGCTTAAGAAAACGGAAATAAAACCGCAGGCAAAAGCCGATATATATGCGATATAAGATTTTTTTTGAATCATACATCCAAAAAGGTAATAGCATATAACTGCCGGCAAGGCCATAATCGTGGTATTGACTCCGAGTGTCGTAATTCCGCCGAACTGGAACAGCACTCCCTGAAGTAGTAACGCTGTCAATATTGCGGGAAAGGCTCCCCATCCAAGTAAAAGTCCCACAATTCCGTTAAGAATGAGATGAACGCTTGACGGGCCTATGGGAACATGAACAAGCGAAGCAACAAAAAAAGCAGCCGAAAGAATTGCGGCATGCGGGATGCGGTCATAATCTAACCTTTTAAGACCGATTGCCGTACCTGCTGCGGCAAGGGCAATACCGGATGCCAGAACCGGCCCGGATAAAACACCTTCGGAAATATGCATAAAAAACTCCTGTAAAACCATAAAAAAACACGAATCCACCTCTGGCATCTTCATGATACAAATGACCTTCGTGGTTCGTGTTATTGTTTTGCAATAAAATTGTTATGTTCAAATGTGCCGCTACGGACTTCATGCCCGTTTTATTGTTAATAATCTAAAAAAAAATGATTATTGTCAATGTAAAATATGGGGCAGCCGCATTTGGAAGCGTCGCCGGAGTGAAATTATACTGCTCTGCCACGCTGTTTTTTCAAGCTTTTCAATATCACTAATTTATTACATTCGGGCATGTTATGAAAAAAGAGCAATCACATGCATTGCCCCTGGTGTTTTCTATGCGCGATATTGACTTTGTTAGAAGCTTAATTTAAATTCTACAAAATTTCAAATTCAAATCATGCAAATCCGTCAGGATGAGGCGTTGTGCGAAAAATGGATTTTTCACGTAGCCGTGAATTTCGGTAACATCAACTTGCTGAGTCGAGGTAAAAAATGTTGTTCAAAAAAAATAAAAAAATCATATTAAAACAGGCTGTCGATACAGGTAATTTTTTTAAAAAGACATCATATTTTAAAGCTGCCGAAAATGATATTGACTGGGAATGGGATCTTTTTATTTGGCCGGTGATAAAAAATCTGGATTTTAGTTGCGTGCTTGATTTGGCGGCAGGGTATGGAAGAAACAGCGAAAAACTTAAAAAATACGCAAAAAAAATAATTATCGTTGATATACAGGAAGAATGTATTAACGCCTGCATGGAAAGATTTAAAGGGGATGACAGGTTTGAGTTTATTAAAACTAACGGTTTGTCCTTAAAAGGTATAGATGACAACAGCATTACACTTGTTTACAGCTTTGATTCGATGGTTCATTTCCATAAGGATGTTATTAGAGAATATATTAAAGAATTTCAGCGGATATTAAAGCCTGGAGGATTCGGTTTCTGTCATCATTCAAATTATTCTGCAAAACCAGGCAGCTCTTTTAATGAAAACCCGCATTGGCGAAGTGACATGTCTTACGAACTGTTTGAAAAGTTTTGTAACGAGAGTAAATTGGACGTGGTGCAACACCAAATAATCGACTGGGGGTCGAAAAAAGAAGATTCATATTATCCCGGACTCGACTGTATAACCCTTTTTGAAAAAACCGAATCCTAAATACTTCATTGCAGTCTGAATGAATCGGTCTAGGTCAGTATGCCGCAGCTCTATTGATTATTGATATATTTTATAATTTTTGGGGCGGCAAAAAAAACGATGACTTGTCAGAACGTCAATAAAAAAACAGGCGCCCTTTAATGGTGAATTAGTGTAAACGACAAAATGAAGGATGCCAAAAAACGGAGTGATATTGTGGATATTTTCTTTTTTGAAGTTTTTGAAGAAGAGGCCGCAGCGCTAAAACATTATTTAAACCCGGAAACAGATGCGGGATTTACCTGGAAAACGATCCAGGAGTATAAAGAGGAAAAGCCTCCTGCATCGCTTATAAGCATAAGAACACAGTCTGTAATTCCTGTTTCATGGGCCGAAAATCTTTCCGGTATTTTATCCAGGAGTACCGGATACGATCATATGGAAAGGTATTTAAAGACGGTTAAAAAAAATCTGCCCTGCGGCTATCTTCCTTTGTATTGCAGCAGAGCCGTAGCAGAACAGGCGATGCTTATGTGGATGTTTCTTTTGAGGAAAATGCATCTTCAGATAGAGAAATTTTCTGTCTTCAATAGAAACGGACTTACCGGAATAGAGTGTGAGCATAAGACTCTGCTGATAGTCGGAGTGGGAAATATCGGGCATGAAGTTGCAAAAATAGGAAGAGGATTGGGAATGGAGGTGTTGGGCGTCGATATTGAAGAAAAACATTCTGATGTTATTTATGTTTCTTTAGAAGAGGGTTTATCTGCCGCCGATATAATAGTCTGTGCTATGAACCTGACGCCGGATACTGTAAATTATTTCGATTATCAGGTTCTGAAGAAGGCAAAACAAGGTGTTATTTTTATAAATATTTCAAGAGGTGAGATTTCTCCCTCCGAAAGTCTGCTCCGTCTTCTGGATGAAAATCATATCGGCGGTTTAGGGCTGGACGTTTACAACGAGGAGCGTGAACTCGTTTTGTTTCTGCGTGATGGACGAACCGGCAGAAATATAGAAGTGAATGCGGCCTTAACCTTGTTAAAACGTCCGGATGTAATATTAACGCCCCATAACGCATTTAACAGTTTTGAAGCTGTTGACAGAAAAGCGAACCATAGCGTAAAGCAGATCAACCATTTTTTAAATGAAGGTTGTTTCCTCTGGCCTGTTCCTGTTCATATAATTGATAATATATAATCTAACTTGGGCAACCTTTCAGCCGTATATTCATCCGTGAAATCAATTCTCCATAGGCCTGAATGTCAAAACAATTCCCCTGCCGCTGAACATCCCTGATAATGGCGTGAAATCGATCTCATATAACTTTTCTGAAAGCAGGCATCTCCGTATATTGTGCGGCGAGTTAGACGACATCGCACTGGTCATTACCTCTTTTATATCACCCTGAAAATAATCTGAAAAATTTTTCCCCACATTAATACGCCTGCCGTTGTCAAACAACTCCTGGACTTTACTGTTAATCATCACGATCATTCCCTCGGCGCCGACGCCTATAACAGGAATAGGTATGTCTTCAAGTATGATGCGTGACAGCTCCAGCGCCTGGTTTTGAATTTCCAGATCCTCGGTTCTTTTCTTAACAATGGACTCTAAATTGTCATTTATTTTTTGCAGATCTTTATTTTGCATTAAAACTTTTTCATGAAGCGCCCTGTTGGCCTTGATAAGGTCATATTGCTCCAGGGCCTGTTTGATTTCCAGCTTTAAACTTTGATCATCCCATGGTTTTAAGAAAAACTTGTAGATATTCCCTTTGTTTATCGACTCTGTGATCGCATCCACTTCCGTATAGCCTGTAAGGATGATTCTTATGATATCAGGATAAATCGCTTTTACATTAGCCAAAAATTCCGTGCCGCTCATTTCAGGCATCCTCTGATCGCAAAGCACCAGATGGATCTCATTTTCTTTCAGCAAATCAAGGCCTTCTTGACCGCTTGATGCCGTCAACAGCCGATAGCCCTCTTTTCTAAGGAGCCGCTTTAATGCGTTTGCTATATTTTTTTCGTCATCCACGCACAATATCGTATGCTTAATACCGCTCACCTTTTTACCCCCTCAAGAAAAAAATCACATGCGGAATTTATATTTTCAAGTATGCCTGGAAACCACTCCGCAATTGTGTCGATTTGCGGCCTTAGGGCTTTTAACACATCAGGATTAATTGCGGATAAATGAAGTTTTTTTGGGGGGTTGACCATAAAACTGTTTGCAATGACATCCGCCGCATGAACTGTTGCTAACAGTTCAAAATCATTTATATTTTTGCTTACCATGTGATGGTGCTTGACTATATCAACCAGATTTTCGGGAAGCTGCCACTTTTTGGCCAGATATGTGCCTATCCTGGCATGGGTTATCGGATTTTCTTTTTTTTCGGCATCATAAAACGAAAGATTGTTCTTTTTAGAAGACGCCCATGCTTTGGCAAAAAGATCATGAAAATATTGAAATAGAACAATTTTCCCGATATCGTGCAGCAAACCTGCCGTAAAAGCATCCTCAGGAGAACCAAGGCGGCTGTTTTCCGCAAGATATTTGCTGGTTACAGCTACGGCAACCGAATGACTCCAGAACTCGGTTATGTCAAATCCGTCTAAACTCTTTTTATCTGAAAAAGCGTCGATAATTGATACGGAAACAATTGCATTGCGAACCGTATTAAAACCGAG
>JAUVKB010000120.1 GCA_030596405.1 Deltaproteobacteria bacterium | reverse complement strand
TTTGTTTTTTCATCAAGCCCACTGCTTGGTTCATCAAGCAGCAGGACTTCAGGTTTCATGGCAAGAACTGTTGCCAGAGAAACCAGCCTTTTTTCTCCGCCGGAAAGTTTGTGCGTTATCCTGTGTTCAAAACCATCCAGTCCCAGGTCATAAAGGGTTTCTATTGCAATCTTTTTTGCCTGCTCAGGTGTTTTGCCCAGATTCAGAGGGCCAAAAGCCACATCCTCCAAAACAGTTGGGCTGAACAGCTGATCGTTGGCATCCTGAAAAAGCAGGCCGATCCTGCGACGGACTTTTTCAAAATCTTTTCCCGTAGCTACCGGTTTGCCGAAAATTTTAATACTGCCGGCATTCGGTTTTAAAAGCCCCATGATAATGTAAAACAGCGAGGTTTTGCCGCTGCCATTGGGCGACATAAGGCCGATACGATCTCCGCGGTACAATTTCAGGTCAAGGTTTTCAATGACATTTTCACTTGTGCCTGGATATTTAAAGAATATGCTTTTAAGATTTATAATCAGTCTATTATCATTCGAGTTCATATCAATAACTTTCTTAAAACAATCAAAAAAAATGCTGTGAAACAGATTTTTTTCATAACACTCTCCATAAACGCAAAATACCGCATGAGCATGCGGTATTTTCATAATAGCATTTATGTCTGCGTTTTTATCTGTATTAAATCGACTATGTTAATCTGGAACAAGCTTCTTGCTTGAATTTTAATATTCAGTTTAATATTATAAAAACAAGTCATTTTCAAGCAGGTTCTGTAGTTTTTTAAAGATTAAAGGAATCCGGCGGGTTATGTGAGGCTGTTGACGGAGTTTTTTAAACTCACTTTATCCTGGGAGGGTACTGGGGGGATGCCCCTAAAATAACGGCTTGCGGGACGCGTACATTAGTTTATAAGTTGACGTGGTAATTGAACTAAAGAACGTAGTTGACTATGTTGAATAATTGTAAGGATAAAGGGCGTAAGGGTTGGCACTTTTCATAACAAAAAAAATATTAGAAAATCATTACCGTATGGTGTTTTCATGTTTGCAGAGCGGTTCAAAAAAAAATTGATGCTCCAGCGTCAGGCGGGCCTTTACAGGGAACCGCCTGAGATAAAGGCAAGAGAAGGCAAATATATTGTCATAGGGAACAAGAAGGTCTTAAATTTCGCATCAAACGACTACTTGGGGCTTGGCGTTTCAAAAGAGATTAAGGAAAAAGTCGCGGAAAATTTTAATAAATACGGGTCTTCTTCGTCATCATCAAGGCTTGTTTCCGGCAATTATTCTATTATTTTACGGGCGGAAGAAGAATATGCGGAACACTTTAATTATGATGAAGCGCTGTTTTTCCCAAGCGGTTACCAGTCAAATTTAGGAGTCCTTTCAACATTGTTTGAAAAAGGGGATACAATAATCTTTGACAAACATATTCACGCCAGCAGTGTAAAGGGGATGACATTAAGCAAAGCAGCGTATTATGGATACAACCACAATTCCCTGCCGCACCTTTGCAAACGTCTGGAAGGAAAAAAAGGGAAACCCGCCGCGGTTTTAACCGAGTCTCTTTTCAGCATGGACGGTGATCTTCTCGATGTTCAAGCTTTTAAAGCTCTCAAAAAACGTTTCGGTTTCCTGAGCATTATCGATGAAGCCCATGCCTTTGGCGCAATGGGTGAAAAAGGCCGCGGCATTGCCCGTGATGCGGCAGACATAGCCGTCGGAACATTCGGCAAGGCGTTGGGGCTTTTCGGAGCCTTTGTGCTGCTGCCGGCCGGGTTTAAAGAATATCTTGTCAATTTTTCCTCTCCGTTAATATATACCACCACCCTTCCGGAGGCGCATGCAGCTTCCGCCATAGATATTTTAAAAATTGTCGCTCAACGCGAAGATTTACGAGAGAGTCTTTATAAAATAAGCGCTGTAATGAAAAAAGGTTTGATGGATGAAGGATTCAAGGTAAAAGGCGACGCCCATATACTTGCCCTTGAGATCGGTGAGGAAAACAGGGCCGCAGAGACGGCGCGCCGCCTTTTTGAAAAGAACATCTTTGTTTTTCCGGCAAGATACCCTACGGTTCCCGTTAACAAGGCGATATTCAGGATAGGGATGACCGCGATGCATACAAAAGAGGACGTTAAATATTTTATCGATATGTTAAAAATGTGTTTGAAAAACAATAATGAATATTAAAAAACCCAATAAAAAAATTGACAATATCTTTGTTGTCGGAACCGGCACAGGTGTCGGGAAAACGGTTCTGTCCCTTTTGTTAATGCAGTTTTTTTATAAAAAAGGATACAATCCGTTTTACTTAAAACCACTGCAAACCGGATGTAAAGATCCCTATGATATCGACAGCGATGCCCGGTTTATTTATAAACATGTGGCAAATCTAAGCCAAAAAGATCCGGCTGATTCGGTAATTTACTGCTTTAAAGCCCCAAAAGCCCCCTATTTTGCAGCCCGCAATGAAGAAAAAACGATTGGGGCTACCGTCATCCAAAAGGCTGTCAATCAAAAAAGCCTTGCGCATAACCCTGTTATTATTGAAGCGGCCGGAGGGCTTTTTGTGCCGGTCACAAAAAAGATGCTGGTTATAGATTTAATAGAAATGATAAATGCAAAACCGGTTATTGCGGCGCAGGCCGGATTGGGAACCATAAATCATACGCTTCTTTCAATAGAAGCTTTGCAAAACAGAGGAATACAACCAAAAGGGGTTGTATTTATCAATACCACATCACCCCCGGCCCCGTCATCTCCTGTTTCCGAAGAAATGATAGAAGAAAATATCGAGGCGGTTGAAAAATTTTCTTCTGTAAAAGTGTATGGGGTTGTAGGACAAATTTCAGATTTTTCAAATCCTAAATTTTTTTCAAATCCGTCAAATTTAACGGCCGGGAATCATACATCAAATATAATTCTACCGCCCCATCCCTTTGACCCGCTTTTATCTCATTGCTCTTAACCTTGTTAACTTTAGAACTTAATAATTTCGCCTGTTTTTTCAGTGCTGTATCCACCTAAAGCATTTACCCGCTTTTTGAATTTGTCACTGTTTATGGTTTCAATAAGGATCTGAATATTTTCCGATTTAAAATATTCTTCCGGAATAACAAGATCATACTGTTCTGTGACAACGGGGATAAAATCAAGATTAAGCGCCTTTGCCGCCGAATAGATGCCTAAACCCACATCAACGCTTCCGCTTAACACCGCCACGGCTACCGACATGTGAGTGAACTCCTCGTTTTCATGTCCGGTTATCGTTCCAGGTTCTATGTTTAATTGTTTTAAACGGTACTCAAGGAGTATCCTTGTGCCTGATGCCGCCTGCCGGTTTACAAATACAATCCCATCACGGCCGAGATCTTCGATCCCCTTGATCCCCTTTGGATTGCCAGGCGATACAATCAGACCCTGATCGCGCAGTACGAGATTGACCAGTTTTATATTTATATCGGGAAGATATTTTTTAATATACGATACGTTGTACGAACCGTCTTGTGTATCGAGCAGGTGTGAGCCGGCCAGATGGCAAACCCCCTTTTTAATTGCCATCAACCCTCCTAAACTTCCCACATGGCTTGACGAAAGAGAAAGGTTGCCGTGCCGCCCTGCCCTTAACTGGTCGGATAGAACGTCAAGAGTGTTGTCATGGCTCCCAACAATAACGATAGCATTGTTAATGGAAGACAATGGACGTAAAAGTTCAGCGGCAACAGGCTCATTATTTTTCAATCCTTCTACATGATTGGGTATCCGGATGATGCCGTCAGCCTCGGTTATTGTGGTGATGCAACCGGCCCCTCTGGGCAGCGGTGTAGCCACAATACGGCTCCCAACCCTGCCGAGCTTTACACGAAGGAATTCTTCAACGCCCAGCTTTGACACAATTTTTCTTGTCGGCTCAACATAAACTTTTTTCTTCTCTGTTTCTTCCTGATTCAACATACTGCAAATCAGCGGGCGGACAAACTGTTCAAAAGAGATAATTGCCGATACCGGGTATCCGGGTATCCCAAAAATAGGCTTTCCTTTTATCTTGCCTATAATAACCGGTTTTCCGGGCATGATAGTTACGCCGTGCACGATTACCTCGCCCAGATCGTTAATGACCCTCTTTGCGTAATCTTCAGAGCCTGCGGATGATCCGCCCACAATTAATATTATATTAAAATCACTTTCCGTAGCAGCATTTACAGCCTGTTTAATGTTTTCAGGGTCATCCATTAACATCTTGTGCCGGGTATATGTTCCGCCACAGGCCTCGACAAGCTTTCCAAGCACAAACGAGTTTGTTTCAAGAGTCTGACCCGGTTTAAGATCTTCTATTTTGGCATCCTGCCAATCGACAAGTTCTGAACCTGTTGGAATAATAAGTATTTTAGGTTTACTCTTTACCAAAACGGAAAAAATTCCACCTGAAAGGAGCGCCCCTATGCAATAAGGCGTAATAACATGATTTTGGGGGAAAAGAAGTTCGGTCGCTACAATATCTTCTCCCATTTTACGAACGTTCTGCCACGGAAACGCCGGCGCATTGATCTCAACACGCCTTTTGCTTAAGATACTGCTGATATCTTCGATCATAATAACAGTATCGGTATTTTCAGGCATCACATGCCCGGTATTAATATAAAAAGCATCTTTGCCGATAACCAGTTCTTTTGGTTTTGTTTCACTGACGCCGAAAGTAATTTTTGCTTTTACTGCAATCCCGTCCATTGCAGCCGCATGAAAATTAGGGGAGGAGAACCTGGCGGTTGCCGGTTCAGCCAGAACCCTGCCCACAGCGTCCGGAACCCGAACCTTTTCACCCGTCAAAACACCGGAAAGTTGAAACTGCTCGAAAAGAATTTTCCTGGCCTCTTTCAGGGTCTTCATTTTCAGATATATATTTTGATCAGAATTCATATTTGTTTTTGAATCGGTATTTGCCCAATTATACCAGTATTTGCCCAACTATAAAGGGATGACCGAAACTTTTTTTCCTTTATCTATTCCCTCGGTATTAATCCCTATAGCAACCAGACCATCTGCCTTTACCATGGTGTTAATAAGGCCGGACTTGCCGAAAATCGGTTCAGCCCATAAAGCGCCGTCTTTTTCAATTAACCTTACACGGACATAGTCTATGCGTCCCTGGGCGGAAGGTATATTCCTGGTAAGCAAGGCGGAAGCTACAATTTTTTTATTTTGTATGGAAAGCCCGCCTATATGTTCAATAAATGGCCTGACAACATTTGAAAACACGATTATTGCCGAAACAACATGCCCCGGCAACCCCCAGAGAGGCTTTCCCGCGGCCCTGGCCAGAATAGTCGGTTTGCCGGGGCTTATGGAAATTCCGTGCGCAAGTATTTTCGATTCAGGCAAGGCAGACAGCGCATCAATGGTAAAATCACGGGCTCCCACGGAACTTCCCCCTGAAATAAGAACCATGTCGGATTGATCAAGAGCTAAAGAGCATGCCGTAAAAAGAGAATCATAATCATCCTGAATAATTCCAAAGGAAACGGGAATACCCCCTGCCTCCTGAACCAGACTGGACAACGTATAGGTATTTACATCACGGATCTGACCCGGCCCGGGGGATTTATCAATCGGCACGACTTCATCACCCGTGGATATGATGCCGATCACAGGTTTTTTATAAACCCTTACTCTCTCTTTCCCAAAAGCAGCCAAAAGGCCTGTTTCCTGGGGCCGGAGTTTTTGACCATTAGAGAGTATTGTCTCGCCCCTGCAAAAATCTTCTCCGACTTCCACAACATGTCGGCCCGGCGCAACGCTTTTATATACTTCTATGGTTGTTTCGTCTATTAACTCTGTGTACTCAATCATTACGACACTGTCCGCGCCATCGGGCATCATGCCGCCGGTAGAAATCCCGGCAGCCTCACCTTGCCCGATTGAAAAGGGCGGCGATTTTCCCATGACAACAGAACCTTTTACTGTAAGGTACGCAGGATTTTCTTCCGTTATCCCAAAGGTAGATGAAGCGCGGACAGCATAACCATCCATCGTAGATCTTGCAAAATCAGGAAGATCAGCCTCGGAAATAATATCTGCGGCAAGGATTCTTTGAGACGATTTATACAGCAAGACTTCTTCGGTCTCAACCCGTGGAAAATCATACGCGTATTCAAGGACACTTTCTAAGTCTGCTACTTTGAAAAAATCTTTCATAATATTCACTCAAATCTTGCCCCTCAAAACCGGCAGATGATATAAGACAAAGTATCTTTTCTTTACCATAAACCATAATAAGTTCAAAGTGGAAATAGAATTTAAAAGACCGGAAATTTCCAAACCTCAAAATTTATTTATATTGGAGGAATTTAATATGAAAAGAATAATTTTTATAGGCCTTGCATTTCTATTTCTTTGTCCGGTTATGAGCAACGCCGCCGATACGGAAAAGATTAAAATTGCGGTTGCGTCTAATGATAAAACTGCAAAAGCCTCTGTAAGCAATAATGCTGCTAAAAGTCCTTATTATCTTATGTTTGACAGTAAAGGGGAAATGACCGAGGTTATTGATAATCCATACGGGGATGCGAGCCGCGGCGCCGGGCCTTCAGCGGCAAATTTCCTTGGCCAGCAAGGCGTTACCCTTGTAATTGCCGGGAATTTTGGTTCGAAAATGATTAATACACTGAAAAACAA
>JAUVKB010000091.1 GCA_030596405.1 Deltaproteobacteria bacterium | reverse complement strand
ACTTTCACGATGACGAGATCGTTATTATAACGACCGGCAGCCAGGGAGAGCCTATGTCTGTCCTTACCCGTATGGCTTCAGGGACCCACAAGCACATAAAGATAAAAAAGGGGGATACGGTTATTCTCTCATCAAAATTTATCCCCGGCAACGAGAAGGCGATTGCGACCATTATCAACAATCTTTACCGGCGGGGAGCTGATGTTATTTACGAAAAGATATCTGCCATCCATACCTCGGGCCATGCTTTTCGGGAAGAATTAAAGCTGATGATTAACCTGACAAAGCCCGAATACTTTATTCCGATACACGGAGAGTATCGGCATCTGGTTCTTCACGCTCGTCTGGCAAAGGAGATGGGGATTAAAAAGGAAAGAATTCTTCTGGCCGAAAATGGTATGATTATCGAGTTTGACGAAAATGGAGGAAGAATCCGGAAAAATGTTTCAACAGGCAGAGTGCTTATAGACGGTAAAGGCGTGGGAGATGTCGGAAGAAGTATTTTAAAGGAAAGACGTATTCTCTCGGAAGACGGTTTAGTTGTAGTTAACATGGCTTTTGACGAGGAAACGGGAATTATTGTGTACGGGCCTGAAGTCGTCTCCCGGGGCTTTGTCTTTGAAACTGCAACAGGGCATCTTCTAGAAGACGCAAAGTGTGTTATTCTTGAGGTCGTAGAAGATATCGGCCCCGGCGTTCCGGACAGGGCCGAAAAAATTCGGTCAAAGCTTCAAACAGACCTGAAGAAATATTTTTCCTTTGCCATCAAGCGCCGGCCGGTAATACTTCCATTTATCGTGGAAATATAAAACAGGTTGCAGCGCCGGCCGGTAAATTATTTCGGCCGAAAACAGACAGACCTTTAAAATAAACCTATAACTTTGTGGCAATTATTTAGTATGCGTAAAGAAATTATCGGAATTCTTTTATTTTTTCTTGTTATTTTTACGCTTATAAGTCTTTTGTCATACAGTTCTTCAGACCCTTCCATACACAATGCCAAAGCTGCGGGCAATATTCACAATCTGTTTGGATTAATAGGCGCTCATTGGTCCGGCTTTCTAATAGGACTCTTTGGGATCGGCTCTTTCTGGATACCTGTTTTACTGCTTTTTGCTAGTATCCATTTTTTTGGAAACCATCCCGGGAGGATGGTTTTATTGACCGTGGCGGGCGGAGTCCTTCTTGTTATAACTACAGGAAGTCTTCTATCGTTAAAGGGAAATTATTTTTTTATTTTTGGAACTAAATTTTCATCCGGCGGTATTATAGGCATCCCGCTGAAATCATTTGTAGTAAAGTATTCAAATTCTACAGGCGGCATAATTATCCTGATTCTGCTTTGGCTCATAGGATTTGTTCTTTCCACCGGTTTTTCAATCTTATCTTTTATAAAACATTTATGGTCTTTTACAAAACGTTTATGGAAAGCAATTTTTTTGGCCGCAGATCGCATAAAGACATTATTTATTATCTGGAATGAGCGTAGGAAAAACGCAAAAAACCGTTCAAAAACAAAAGATGAGCATGCCCTTAAGAAAGATCGAAAAATAAAAATAAAAACACCCGTTTTCAAGCCGATCAAGGAGATTCCGGTTCCAAAACAGGAAGTATTCAATTTTATGGGCGCTGAAAAAGGATTTAAGACACCTTCGGTAAACCTTCTTGATAACCCGGAAGACAGACCCGTTGCCACAGATGATGAAAATTTACGAATGCAGTCAAAATTACTTGAAAAAAAGCTGGAAGATTTCAGCGTACACGGAAAGGTTGTTGCCGTAACACCCGGTCCCGTCATCACAACCTTTGAATATGAACCTGCGCCAGGTATTAAGATTAACAGGATTGTTAATTTGTCAGACGACCTTGCCCTTGCTCTTCGTTCCATAAGCATAAGGATTGTGGCGCCGATTCCGGGAAAGGCCGTGATCGGAATCGAGATTCCAAATGCTGTAAGGGAAGTGGTAAGATTCAAGGAGGTAGTGGTATCCAGAGCTTTTGAAGAATCAAAGTCCAGACTTTCCATATGTCTAGGCAAGGATATTATAGGGAATCCGGTAGTGGCTGAACTCGACAAGATGCCGCATCTTTTAATCGCCGGAGCAACCGGAACGGGAAAGAGCGTGGCTTTAAATACAATGATTTGCAGCTTGCTGTACAAATCCATCCCTGATGATGTTAAATTTATTATGGTGGATCCGAAAAGGATTGAGCTGTCGGCATATGACGGCATTCCCCATCTGATCACACCTGTAGTTACCGATGTAAAGAAAGCAACAAACGCACTTTCCTGGGCTGTTCGTGAAATGGAGAGAAGATATCAATTGCTCTCGGAGAAAAAAGCCAAAAATATCGGCCAGTATAACCAGAAAATTGCAAAGGAAAAAAAGGAAGAGAAAGACGGGAAAGACCAGGAAGAAAGTCCCCCGGAGAAACTTCCCTATATTGTTGTTATTATTGATGAACTTGCCGATCTGATGATGGTTGCCTCGCGGAATGTGGAAGCTTTATTAACACGCCTTGCCCAGATGGCAAGGGCCTCCGGCATCCATTTGATTATTGCGACCCAGAGGCCTTCGGTTGATGTGCTTACCGGGATCATCAAGGCGAATTTTCCTACCCGTCTAACATTCCAGGTCTCTTCCAAGACGGATTCAAGGACGATAATCGATACAAATGGGGCTGAAAACCTGCTTGGCAACGGAGATATGCTTTTTTTGCCTCCTGGCACCGCCAGCCTCCAGCGCATTCACGGGGCATATATATCAGAGGAGGAGCTTGCCGGGATCACGGAATTCTTAAAATCCCAGAAGCCCCCGGATTATGATGAGTCCGTCATACAGGGGAATAAGGAAGAAAAAGAGGAGTCCGACCAAAAAGAGTATGACGAAAGGTATGATGACGCTGTAGCGCTTGTCGCCAAAACAAAACAGGCTTCAATATCGATGATTCAGCGCCATTTGCGCATAGGATATAACAGGGCTGCGCGTATTGTTGAGGTGATGGAAAAAGAAGGGATAGTAGGCCCTTCGGACGGCGTTAAGCCCAGAGAGGTTCTTGTTCGTGATTATGACAATCTGCCGTGACAACCCCACCCTCTTTTCTTAACCACAAAAAAATGGAGGCAAAGCATATGGCTAAAAAATTTTTAGAGGTTCCTGCCGTCGATCTTCGAGCTTCTATCGATCCTGAATCACTACCCTTTGAAAACACAAAATCATTCGATATAATGAAAGAGCCGGTCATTGGCCAGGAACGAGCCAGCGATGCCATCAAGTTCGGGATGGGCATGAAAACAAATGGTTATCATATATACGTTGCCGGTCCCCGCAAGGCGGGTCTGACGCATATTGCCATGACCCATCTTGAAAAACAGGCAAAAAAAGAACCTACTCCACCTGACATGTGCTATGTTTACAATTTCAAGGAGCCGGACAAGCCCAAAAATTTGAAACTCTCCCCGGGTAAGGGCAAAGAGCTTAAAAAGGACATGCAGGAATTCATTAACTCTCTTCAGAAAAAAATTTTGGAAGTATTTGAGAGTGAAGACTATAGAATGAAAGAAAGTGAGGTACGCAAGGCATTAGAAAATAAACGTCGAAAAGTCATTGAAGAATTGACCCGCATTGCCAAGGCTGATGGATTTATACTGCAGATCACTCAAGCAGGTATGATCATAATTCCCGCCGCAAAAAACGGGCAACCCATAAGCCGGGAAGAATTGGCTGGGCTGGGCGAAAAAGACAAACAAAGACTCAAGGACAAAGGCGATGAACTTCAGGAAAAAATGAAAGAGGCTATTAAAAAGATTCAAAATGCCGAAGCTGAGTTCAGAAAAGGACACAATAAGCTTGATAGTGAAGTCGCCCTTTTTGTCGTAAGCCAGCTAATAGAATCTTATTTTGAAAAATATAAAAACGAGGCCGAGGTTGTTGAATTTTTTAAAATGGTTCAGGAAGATATTCTTGACAATCTGGATGACTTCAAAAAGAAAGATGAAGGCAAGCAGCAACAGATTCCGCAGCTTCCTGTTCCGTCCAGGAAAAACGCTTTTGCAAGGTACGATATCAACGTGATGGTCGACAATTCCAAAACCCTGGGCGCCCCTGTTGTTATCGAATCCAATCCTATTTACCCGAATCTTTTCGGTACGATAGAGCGGCAAGCCTGGTTTGGCGCACTATTTACCGATTTTACCATGATAAAACCCGGGGTTCTCCACAAAGCCAACGGGGGCTATCTTGTGATGAAGGCGCTGGATCTTCTTAAATGGTATCTTTCATGGGAAGCATTAAAGCGGGCTCTGCGCGATCAGGAAATTAGAATTGAAGATTTGGGAGAACTCTACGGCATTTTCAGCACCAGAACCATACGCCCCGAACCTGTTCCCCTGGATATCAAAATCGTACTGACCGGTGATTCATACCTTTTTGAACTTCTCCACTTATACGACGATCGTTTTCATAAGCTTTTCAAGGTAAAAGCGCACCTGGATGACCGGATGGAACGAAAAGAGGAGACCACCATCCAGTTTGCCCAAATGATAGGAAACTTTTGCTCCGATCACAACATCCGTCATTTTGACCGGACAGGAGTGGCCCGGATACTTGAGTACAGTATGGAGCGGACGGAAAACCAGGAAAAATTAACATTAGAATTAGGGGACATCAGTGACCTGCTCAAGGAAGCCGATTATTTTGCAGGCATCGATAAAGTTGAATTCATCCGGGTGGAACACCTGGAACAGGCTATTCAAAAAAGGATTTTCAGATCAAATCTGCTTCAAGAACGGATCAAGGAACTTATAGAAAAAGACATTTTCTGGATCGAAACAGACGGCTACAAAACAGGGCAGATAAATGGGCTCGCCATCTTGACGACGGGTGACTATGAATTCGGCAAGCCCAACAGGGTTACCGCTAGCGTTTCCGTCGGCAGGAAAGGCGTGGTTGCCATTGAACGTGAGGCGAAGATGAGCGGCAAAATTCATACAAAAGGAGTTATGATACTCACAAGCTTTCTGAAAAAACATTTTGCTCATAACAAGCCACTTTCCCTGACTGCCACTTTATGCTTTGAACAAAGCTACGGCATGGTCGAAGGAGACAGCGCATCGAGTGTGGAACTTTTTGCTCTATTGAGCGAATTTGCAAATGTTCCAATTTATCAGGGAATCGCCGCAACCGGTTCCGTCAGTCAAAAAGGCGAAATTCAGCCGGTAGGCGGGGTAACCCGCAAAGTGGAATCTTTTTTTGACATATGCAAGCATAAAGGTCTTAACGGGCGTCAGGGGGTAATTATTCCTGAAAAAAACATCCGGAATCTTATGCTCAGGCAGGAGGTCGTCGACAGCGTAAAGGAAGGGCAATTCCATGTCTGGCCGATTTCCCGAGTCGAACAGGGAATCGAAATTCTGACCGGTATACCGGCAGGCACAATCCAGCCGGATGGAACATACCCTGAGGGCACACTCTTTCAAAAAATCGATGAACGTTTTATGGAAATTGCGAAAATCATAAAGAAATTCGGAAAAGCGGAAGAAGATGAAAAGGACGAACCGGAACACAACGCAGCCATTGGGAATTAGATGGGGTTTTCGGTTTCTTAAGAAATATATTA
Source organism: Deltaproteobacteria bacterium (assembly GCA_030596405.1). Classification (GTDB taxonomy): domain Bacteria; phylum Desulfobacterota; class Desulfobacteria; order Desulfobacterales; family JAUVKB01; genus JAUVKB01. The sequence continues at coordinate 2,943 of JAUVKB010000091.1, read as the reverse complement.
TTAACAAAAGAGATTGATCTATGACAATTGAGGAAAAAGCCGATGAAATGATCAGCATTCAGGATATCCACCTCACGTCCAAACCGGGTTTGGGTAATATGGTTGTTCTTAAAGAAGAGCCCGAGGCCAGGAGATATTTCACAATGTTCGTGGGTGATTCGGGATTTGCGGCGATTGCCAAAGAAAAAGGCCTGCTTGAGGCGGATCGTCTTTTTACTCACGAGTTTTATTTGCGCATTCTGGACAAACTTCAAGTGGATTTTTTGCGAATAGAGATTTATGATATGCGTGAGAGCAATTATTACGCAAAAGTGATATTTAAAATAAACGGCAAAACCCATAAGGTGGAGAGCCGTCCCAGCGACGCGATCGCTCTTGCATTAAACAAAAAGATTCCGATAATGGTTAAACAGCGCCTGTTCCACAGGGAACTGTCTCAGGAAGAAATTGCGGAATACGAGGGGATCGTCAAGATTGTTAGATTCTAGTCTTTTTTTAACGGATTTATCAAAGACGATCTGCTGTGCCGTCTTTTAATAAAGGCCGAGGCGTTTGCTTCAGGATGTTGTTTTAAAAGGGTGAACCTTATGGGAAACTATTTTAGGTTAAAGGAAAATAATACCGATTTTAAAACCGAAGTCATAGCGGGCATTACTACATTTTTGGCCACAATGTACATTATTGTGGTAAATCCCGCTATTATCAGTAACACGGGCATGCCTTTTGGCGGGGTTTTAACAGCTACTGTTCTGGTATGTGCTTTCAGCAGCGTAATGATGGGCATATATGCAAAAAACCCTATTGTTCTGGCTCCAGGGATGGGTCTCAATGCATTTTTTACCTATTCGGTGGTGATAGGGATGGGTGTTAAATGGGAAGTTGCTCTCGGCGCTGTTTTCTGGTCGGGAATTATATTTATACTGTTGTCGGTTTTCAACGTAAGAACTTCTATTCTAAAGGCCATTCCAAAACAAATCCGATATGCGGTTGCCGCCGGCATCGGATTTTTTATTACCCTGATCGGATTTGCAAACGCAAAATTTATCGTTGCAAATCCTGCAACCATTATAGGTTTTGGAAAAATAGATGCTGTAACCGTTACATTTATCGCGGGGCTGTTTATTACATCGATTCTGGTTGCAAAACGATTTAAAGGGGCTTTGATTTCAGGCATCATCATAACAACTGTTTTAGCGGTTCCGATCGGAAGGTTATGGGGCGACGCAACGAGCCTTTTCGGTACGGCAAAACTGGTATCCTGGAAAGGGCTGTGCGCGGCTCCCGATTTTAGCCTTTTGTTTAAAATGGAACTGGTCGATTCTTTGTCGCTCTCTATCTGGCCTGTCATATTTGCTTTCTTGTTCACCGACATGTTCGACAGTCTTTCCACATTTATAGGTATTGCAGAGGCGGCCGATCTGGTAGACAGCGAGGGCGAACCAAGAAATGTCAAACAATCTTTAATCGTCGATTCAATTTCCACCACAATTTCAGGCTTGCTCGGCACAAGCGCCGGCACAAGTTATATTGAATCCGCCACGGGTATTGAAGAAGGCGGCCGAACCGGACTGACCGCTGTTGTTGCAGGACTGTTATTTTTGCCTTTCATGTTTTTTTCTCCGGTTCTTTCCCTTGTCCCTTCGATTGCAACGGCTCCGGCCCTTGTGCTGGTCGGCGTATTCATGATGAAACCGATTATAAAGATTAACTGGACGAAATTTGATGACGCCATACCCGCGTTTTTTGCTTTAATACTTATCCCTGCAACCTACTCGATAACACAGGGTATTATTTGGGGATTTTTAAGCTGGACGGTTATTAAGATCGCGGTCGGGAAGAAAAATGAAGTTACTCCAATGCTTGTCGCCATAGATTTATTTGCCGTAGCTGCACTGTTTGTTTAACATTTTGCAGCTCTTACGGTATTTTTAGACAAAGAAAGGATAAATTAATCATGAAAGTAGGTATTATTGGGGGCTCCGGCCTTGACGACCCGAAAATTTTCCATGAGGCAAAAAATGTAAGCGCAGACACTCCATACGGGAATCCGTCTTCAGAATTGGTTACAGGCAAGATCGGAGGGATCGAAGTCGTGATTCTTGCAAGACACGGCAAAGGCCACAGGTTCAGCCCGACTCAGATCAATTACCGGGCAAACATTTTTGCATTAAAAGACTATGGCGTTACACATATTATTGCAACAACAGCGTGCGGCAGTTTAAGGGAAGAAATCGGCAGAGGTGATTTTGTAATTATCGATCAGTTTATCGATTTTACAAGGCACAGAAAGAGCACATTTCATGAAACATTCGAAAGCGGAATCGTTCATACGCCGATGGCGCATCCGTTTGACCCGGAGCTTAGAAAAACCCTTTATGAGGAGTCGATAAATCTTGGATTTAAAACTCACGACAAAGGGACAGTGGTAACTATTGAGGGGCCCAGGTTCTCGACAAGGGCGGAATCGCTTATGTTCAGACAGTGGGGGGCTGATATTATAAACATGTCTGTTGCTACCGAAGCTGCATTGGCAAATGAGATGAAGATTCCTTATGCCGCAGTTGCCATGTCGACTGATTACGACTGCTGGAAGGAAGATGACGAGATTGTTTCATGGGAAGAAATCATGGATGTATTCAACAAAAACGCAGACAACGTCAAAAGACTTCTGACAAACACTATTTCAAAGATTAAATAAAACGGGATAAAAAGGGGGGTATTATGAACATTAAAGAAAAGATAAGAACCGTTCCGGACTATCCGATAAAGGGTGTTATGTTCAGGGATATTACACCAATTATGCAGGATCCGGAGGCATTTAAGGTAGTCTGTGATACGTTTTACAACCGTTATAAGGATATGGAAATAGACAAGGTCGTCGGAATCGACGCAAGAGGGTTTATCTTCGGAGCCGTGCTGGCATATCAATTAAACGTAGGTTTT
>JAUVKB010000236.1 GCA_030596405.1 Deltaproteobacteria bacterium | reverse complement strand
GAGCAAACTCTAAATCTTATAAATTTTCATTAGCTCTCTTCCAATCTTTTTGTTTGCCGTTTTTAATTTATCCTCGCTTGATATCACCGCAACAGCATGTTTTGTTTTGCTTTCATCAAAATATTTTTCTGCGGCTTTTATAACCTTGTCGCGGGTTAAGGCAAGAAGTTGTTCTTTGAAATGGATGCGCATTTTATCCGACAACGAAATAATCTTTCTGTAAAATGCTTTTCCAGCGGCAGGGCCCGGGGGGTCGGGTTTGTCAATTTCAGAACAGACCTGCAAAATTGCTTCTTTTATGTCATCTTCGCTGTATTTCCCTGACTTTATAAAGGAGGCGGCTTTGTCATATACTTTCAGTGTCGATACAATATGCGGATCTCTGTAGGAAGCAAAAGAAAATAAGCCGTCTTCAGCGTTATATATTGCAAACCCTCCGTATGCGCCCCCTTTTTCACGGATCTCGCGATGCAGATACATTGACCGGAGCATCTTGCTTATCACGGACAGCGCTGGTGCGTCTTTATGCCCCATACGCACGGTTTTAAATGTGCCGGCCACAAATGAAACCGCTGAAGATGTGCTCCAGCCTTCCATCGGCAATTCGTTTTCAGGTTCGATTTCGGGGGGAACAAAACCATTGCAGCCCCCTTCAGCCAGATCGTCCTGCATAATAGATGCCGCAAAAGAAGAGGCCGCAGACAATATCTCGTCCTCACCTATCAGCGACATCTTAATATTATTGCGTGTAAAAAGGTTTTTACCGATATTAGTCAGTTGATCCGAATAATTTTTAAGTTTATCATCCGTCAGATCATCTGTTATATTTTTTATGGTTTGCAGTTGATGGACACCGTGCCAGATCTCTTTGAGAGCGCATGATTTTGAAAAGTTTCTTGAGGCAAGTAAAATCGCCAACCTGTGGCCGTTCTGAATGATCATCGATTCAATGCCCGCCCTGAATTCAAGAAGAAGATTTTTCAGGCGCACAAGATCTGAAAAATCGAACCGGCGTAAAAATTCTTTTATGATGTCAAACATTTTGTCAAGATTCCTTGCAAGACATTTTCCGGTAAATGCGGTAAAGGGAAAACAAGCCCCGTTATTTTTAAAGTTTATGCGGGAATGGGAAGAGAGGCTGATGCCGCCTGTAAATAAATCGATGCGTTGTGCCATATCGCTATAGTCACGCATGCTTGTTCCCATCCTGGAAAATGCATAACAGAAAAAAGGGATAAGAGGGATCTGCATCTTTTGCAGATCCCCTGCCCCTGCAAGTAACGAAAAATAGAAAATACCGGAGGTGGGTCGGTTATAATATGCGGCGGGTATCAGCTCGTTTTTGTATAAAGATGTCTCTTTTATGATTTCGACTGAAGGGGGAACATCCCCTATCGCCAAGGTGGGAAGGCCGGCAAGATCTTCTTCTGTTTCCTGAAGTTTTTTTAATGCCGCGGCATCATTATCTATTTTTTCAAGATCGGCCGGTGTCATTTCCGACTTGATTTGGTCGAGCATTTTAGCTGTCCGGTCGTTTTCTTTCTGCTCCATGAGCTGGTCCGGAACCAGAGTGAAAAGTAGCCTGTGGGTATTATCCAGAAAATATTTTTTTATCCGGCTCTCAAAAAAAGGGCCTTTGGAAAGTTCATCCCTTATATTTTCAAGATCGGTATCAAACTGGAACGACCTTACCGGGTCGCCACCGTGAAACCAGCTCCCTGAAAAGAAAAATAGAAGATTGATACCATAAGGGTATGGTTGATTCGTTACTTCCTTGCGCCGAAACTCTATCTGGTGAATTGCCGACTCCACCATATTTTTCTCGATCCCTTTTTCTGATAGCTCCGTTAAAACATCCAGAATAATCGTTTCTATTTTCAAAGCGTCAGATTTTTTTACATCTTTCAGGCCGCAGGAAAACATGGTGTCCCGGTTATCTGATTCAAAACCTGCAGCGTCACAAATGGCTGTCCCAAGTCCTGAATCGATCAATGCCTTGCGTATCGGAGAAGCGGAATTTCCGAGAAGAATACGGTCAAGAAGCGTAAGCGCCAAGACATCAAAAGTATCCTTGATATCTGAAGTAAGCCACGCAACACTAACCTGACATTTTTTTAATGGATCTTTATTCTTTCCAAATGGATAAGGATAAGATGCCTTTTTAGGTTTTTCCCAGCGGGGATGTGAAGGCACATCTGATCCAGGATTAATCCGCTTAAAATTTTTTAATATCTTATCATTAATAAAAAAGAGATGGTCTTTTAAGGACAGGTTGCCATACGTGTAGAAAAAAGCATTGCTTGGATGGTAATAGCGTCTGTGAAAGGCTTTTAGTTGATCATATGACAAATCCGGTATAACGGCAGGGTCGCCTCCTGAATTGAATCTATACGTTGTTAAAGGATACATGGCATTTAAAAGAGATCTTGCCATTACCTGATCCGGCGACGACATGGCGCCTTTCATTTCATTATATACCACGCCCTTATATACCAGATTTAAGGAATCCGGATTTTTTAAATCACCTTCTATTTCCAGGCGATGCCCCTCCTGCTTGAAGCTGAGCATGTCCAGATTGGGATAAAATGAGGCGTCAAGATATACGTCCATAAGGTTGTAATAATCTTTTCGGTTCTGTGTGGAGAACGGATACATGGTCCAGTCGGATGCGGTAAAAGCATTCATAAAAGTGCTCAGACTCCTTTTCAGCATTGAAAAAAAAGGGTCTCTTACGGGAAATTTATTTGAACCGCATAAAACCGTATGTTCAAGAATGTGCGCTACGCCGGTTGAATCGGACGGTATTGTCTTAAAAGCAACGCTGAAAGTGTTCTCCCTGTCATTGTTGCTGATATGGATATGCCGGGCTCCTGTAGCGATATGCTCAAGCTCATAAAAAAACGAGCTTATCTCTTTAAGCTCTACAATCCGTTTAATATTATACCCGTTAATACTGCCGTATTTTTCTATATCGGGGTTGTTCTGATCAACAGCTTCTTT
>JAUVKB010000172.1 GCA_030596405.1 Deltaproteobacteria bacterium | reverse complement strand
CGGTATAAAAGTGCCGGAAATCGGACGTAACTTTTATCTGAATATTTCCTGTTCCTTGTAATTTTTTGGTAAGGGTTCTCGCAAAAATAAATTCACAGAATTGGCGCTTAGATTCATGTTAGGCCCGAAGTCTCGCAAGCTCGCTTACCTAATAGATTTTAAAGAGCAAAAGGCGCTGTAATAGTAAGCTATTTTCAAGGTGTTTGATTTTTAAAATGTGCTAAAAATAACTTGAAGATGAGATGCCAAAATGTGAAATTATTTTTGCGCGAGCCCTTACCGGGCTGAACCGGTTAACCATTTCAGGTGTTTTCAGTGCAAAAAGACAGGACGGATGGTTGCGGTAGGACCGGCTAACCTTCCCGTGACCAGACTCTTTGTGGAAGAGGTCATCCTGGAATACCGGAAGAAACATATCACCCGCGTGGATATCCTCGGGTTTGAGTTTAAAATGGGTTGTTTCCTAATATTCTTGCTGAGGCCAAGGCCAAGGGGATTGATCTTGCCATGAAATATATTCCACGGGATGTGTTTGACAAACAGGCCGTAGAGAAAAACCAGGTGGTCTTTCATGATGTGTCGTTCATAGAAGTAAGGACGCGGGAAAATTTAAATCCCCCAAAAAAGCGCTCATATTTATGTTGGCTTTTTTGTTTGATCCAAAATCTAAAGGTCCTCGAAATAGTACAACTATTCCTGTGGCCTTTAGATTTTGGATCGGGCGAAGACAGCATGAATATAAGATCCTAAATGGGGAATTTAATTTTTTTCCTCATCCCTGACAAAAGACAGAAGGCTTTTTTAGATGTTGAGATAACAGAAAGGAGGAAAAGAGGATGCTAAAAGTTAACACGGTCTGGTATCATTATGAAGCTAATAAAACATATCGCAAAAGCGGAGCCTGGGTAGACAAACCATTATATGAATTTATCGAGGAGAACGCCTTAAGATTCCCTGACAAGGAAGCCTTTATTGACGATAGGTGGCGTATTTCATATGGACGATTTCTTAACATGGCCCGCAGATTGGCGTTTGCACTGTACGATTTCGGAATTCGTCCCGGTGATGTGGTGGCAATTCAAGGCCCCAATTGCGTAGAACTTCCCCTGACGGAGATTGCCTGTGATTATCTGGATGCTTTGTTTATGCCGTTGTCGGACACATGGCGGGAAACAGAATTGCGTTACTTGTTAAATTTGGCGGAAGTCAAAGCGATTTTGTCGCCATATATCCATCATGGTTTTAATTATCTTGAATTGATTCATGCGTTAAAACCGGACATCCCTTCCCTTGAACATGTCATCCTTATTGGCGAAGAAGTTCCGTCCGGCGAGCAAAGTTTGGATAAGATCTTCGACACTCCATTGGAGGAAAAATATCCATATGATTTTTTTGAGCAATTTCGCCCGAGTGGAGATTCCCCCAGACATCTTACATCCTCTTCAGGAACAACGGGGTTCCCGAAGGTATCCTGCTTGAGCGAAAACAATATATACTCACTTTTTGTTCATCATGGCTGCCATACATCGATAAAATTAAAGCCGAACGATATTGTAGCGGCAATCGCTCCTGGAAACACGGGGGCTACGGGATATGGATTTGCCATGCTTGCTCCGCTGTGTATTGGCGCTACCGTAACCTCATTGAAAATATGGAATCCTAAAAAGGCAATGGAACTTATGGAGAAAGAGAAGTGTACTGTTGCGGTTATGATACCTACCCAGGCGATTAAAATGTTAGGTGAAGATGTTGAGGAATATGATTTGAGTCATTTTAAAACATTATTCAATGGCGGGGCACAGTTTCCGGTGGAAAATGTAAAAGAGTTCGAACGACGATTCTCTTGCAAAACCCTGAACGCTTATGGAGCAACAGATGCAGGCGCACCATTTATGATAACTGTCGAAGACCCGAAAGAAAAGCGCTGGACAACCGTCGGTCGTTGCTGGGATGCTGAATTAAAGATAGTGTCGGATGATAATGGAACTGAGGCGGTCAAAGGTCAAAAAGGCGAAATCAGGTGGCGTGGTTCATGCCATATGTATGGTTACCTTAACAACAACCAGGCAGATCGTGATGCCTTTACTGTGGATGGTTTTTTTAAGAGTGGAGATGTCGGATTCATTGATAATGAAGGATATTTGCATATAACAGGCAGGATAAAAGAGCTTATCATTCGTGGAGGACAGAACATTAGCCCACGGGAAATAGAGGAGATATTGGCTTCTCATCCACATGTGCTTGAAGTGGCCGTGGCAGCGATGCCGGATACCGTTCTAGGGGAGCGTGTCTGTGCTTTTGTGACGCCGGTCGGCGGTAAAAGTCTCACTTTTGATCAAATGATATTATTTATGGAAAGTAAGCGGATTGCAAAATGGAAACTGCCGGAGCGGCTGGAGATCATGGAGGCGATACCTAAATCAGCAGGCGGAAAAATTATGAAAAGAAAATTAACGGAAATGATTACGGAAAAACTTAAAAGTGAGGGAAAATTGCCGCCGGATTTTGAACCCCAGATCAAAGTGTGATTTCAGGACAGATAGCCTCCAGGAGACTCAAGTGGCACCCTTACCTCCAAGGATAATTTTTGAGTATAACGAAGAGCTTTTAGAAACTGGGAACCCGCCCCGTAGAGGCGGGACTGCGCACCGCGTAGCGAGTGCAAAGAAAAAGGGCATTCTCGGACAGACCCTATCGAAGGGTTGCAAAATAATTTGGCGTTTATGAGGGTTTGGGGAAGGGAGGCGGTCTTTGTGGGTACCATATTGTGTCCAAGTCGCGGGGCGAAAAACTGTAAAGTATTTTAACAGTTGTTAAATTATTTTACAGCAGCTTTGATTTTTGGCAGCCGTCCTGAAAAATTTCTTTTTTTATGAATAGGGTAACTGGTTCTTTTTATTAATAATTTATTGATAGTTATAATTTTTGTTGAACAAAGGAGGTTGTGGCATGAATTTAGCACTAAAAAATTGCCAAAGGAGTTTCCTCAAATTGTTGTTGTTTTATTATCCATTTATCAAGAGAGAAAACAGGCTTATGAAAAATTGTTTCACGATGAAAATAATAACAGGCAAATCCGGCTTTACTTTGATGGAACTTATGGTTGTGGTCGGCGTTGCCGCCGTGCTGGCGGCCATTGCCGTGCCCTCTATTATCAGTTGGATGCCCAATCACAAATTAAAACAGGCGGCAAGTGATCTGCATGCCGGCATACAATTTGCCAAGATCCAGGCGATAAGGGCCAGGGCCGATTGCGCGGTGGTGTTTAATGCTGCGGGAAACAGCTATAGGGTCTGTTCCGACGATGGCGGGGATGGCGACTGGACCGATGGCGATGAGACTGTCATAAGAAGCGGTAATCTTGCCGGTTACGGCCATGGAATCGGCTATGGTCACGGGACCGCGGGAAATCCGATAGGCGCGGCCTGGGGCGCTAACGATATTTCCTATGCGAATTCCCGGATCGTATTTAACTCCAGAGGGCTTACAACCACTCTCGGTTATGTTTATTTAGACAACAGGACAAATACATGCTACGCGGTGGGGACGCCGAGCATGGCCGGTGTTGTCGTTATGCGGAGATGGGTTGGGGGGGGAGGCCCCGGCATCGGGTGGCGATAATCAGGCCTGTAAGTTAGTGTTTATCCTGAAAGACCATTTAGGGATGTACTCAAGTAATAACGGCTTCAATAAAAGGATCAGGCATAGAAAGATGACAATGAAAAATCAGAAAGGTTTTACTTTAATTGAAATGATGATTGCCGTGGTCATAGCGGGGGTCTTAATGGGTGGCGTCTATCGGCTTTTTCAATCCCAGCAGCGGTCGGCAAGCGCCCAGGAACAGATATCCTTTATGCAGCAGAATCTGCGGGCGGCCCTCTATATTATGTCAACCGAAATAAGGATGGCGGGGTATGATCCGCCTGGTGGCGGGCTGCCGCCAATACCCCCCGGACCCCCCGGGATTATGAATATCTTTCCTGCGGCATGGAACGGCATCCAGGTTACAATGGATTTGGATAATGATGGTTTTCTTTTCAGCCCCAATGAGGATATCACCTTCTCGATCTACACCCCGGCGGACGGGATACGGAAACTGGGCAGGGATACCGGAGGCGGGCTAATGCCTGTGGCCGAATGGATCGAGGCGGTGGGCTTTGCCTATGCCTTTGATGATGACGGCGACGGAGATATGGAAGAAGACCCTGCGGGCGGCGGGATAATCTGGGCGGTTGATACCGGCGCCGGCACATGGTTTGATCTGGATACGAATGACGATGGATTGATTGACGTTAACGATGCCATTCCGGGTGGAGCGAACACAGGGTACGTGATTAACAATCCTCTGACAAATATCAGGGCGGTCCGCATCTGGGTGCTTGCGAGGACGCGTATCGGCGACCCGCAATATGTCAATAACAATATATTTATAGTCGGAAAACAGCGCATAGATCCGATGAATGACGCCGACCCCACTAATGACAACGTCAGTATGAAACTTCTGGAAACCAAGGTAAAATGCAGGAATATGGGACTGTGAACAGCTTAACTCGGAGATAAATCAACATGAACAGCCGGATTGAAAAAAACTCTCAGCATGGTTTCAGCCTCATAGAGGTAATGATAGCAATTTGTATCCTGGCCTTTGGACTTTTGGCGGTCGCGGCCATG
>JAUVKB010000180.1 GCA_030596405.1 Deltaproteobacteria bacterium | reverse complement strand
TTTATTTTCTCCGGTTTTTCTATATTTTTTTCCCCATACAAGAACTGTTTGTCCAGAGGATGGTCGAGCACATCGTCAAGGCGGTTCATATCTCCGCGGACTTCCTGTATCTGGCTTCCCAAATTAACCACCTGATTTACAGGTTCGACAAAACTTGCCATCAGGCTTTGAAATGCAATCAGACTTCCGATGCTCATATGGCCGTTCATTATCTTTACAGCGCCCAGGGCAAGAATAACAACACCGTTTAATCCCGACAAAAAAAATGGTATTGTAGTAAGAATGTTTGACGAAACACCCAGTTCCTGCTCGGCATTCTTCCCCTTTGTCTGAAAACCCGCCCATCTTGCGAAAAAATCCGATTCCGAACCGCTTGCTTTTAATGTTTCGATCATTTGCAGGCCGTTTATCGCGACACCCAGACTTTTGCCCTGAGCCTGGAGCATGTTTTGGACAAGATTAGCCCTTTTGTTTGAAAAAAAACGCAATGCCGCAAGGTTGAACATGACGATAAAGATGCCCACAAGCGTCATAGCCACATCATAATGAAACATCATGGCCGCATAAAAAACGATCATAACCATGTTGAGCATATTGGTCGCCAAATCGCCGGAAAGGAGCTGGGCAACCCTGTCGTTTATCTGAACACGATTTACGATTTCTCCGCCTAAACGCTGGTTAAAAAATTCGACCGGCAGATAAAAAACATGGTAAAAAAATTTTGCCGAGGAGCTCAAGGCGAGTTTGGTTTCAAGACGCAGAAGATAATATTTTTGAAGCCATGTCAGAAAAGCGCGCATGACCGCCGCAACACCCATCCCTATAAGAAGGGGGCCGAGCCAGTTATTCATCTGTTTTACAAGTATATCATCAACAAAAATCTTTGAAAAAACAGGAACAACAAGCCCGGGAAAAACCAGAAACAATCCGGCCAGCATAACATATGCCAAAGCGGTTTTAGAACCTGTCAAGCGGCTTTTTAAGGCATTAAACAGGCTCGGCTTATGTCCTCCCCTTTTAAAGTCAGGACCTGGTTTAAAGGTTAAAGTCAAACCGGTAAACGATCCGTCAAATTCTTTTAAAGAGATCACCTTAGAACCTGATTCAGGATCATTGATAAAAACTTTATCCTTTTTTATCCCTTCAAAAACAACATACCTAGTAAAATCCAAAAAGACTATCATGGGAAGCGGCAGATTTTTCAATAATTCAGGATCATTTTGAACCTCCTTGCCCTCAAGACCGTATTTACGCGCCGCTTTTAGTATATAACCGGATTTGGTCCCGTCCCTGGAAACACCGCACTCTTTTCGAAGCTCTAAAAGAGGCACAAACCTGCCGTAATAACAAAGTATCATTGCAAGAGATGCAGCGCCGCTTTCCACAGCTTCCATTTGCAGAACCGTTGGGGTTTTAACGCGCCTGTTATGCCGGATTTTAGCCTCCACGTTTAATCTCTATTAATTAGCAGTTCTAACACTGTATCAACTATTTAAGAACCCTGCATCACCCTGTTGAAAAACGGAATAACGAGGCTGATCGGAGATTGCTCGGATACGGTAATGGTAACCGCACAAATTGTTCCGCTTTGAATTTTTAAAGGGGGCCCTTTTGGAGAAGACCATTTAAATCCGCTTTCCGTACGGGGGTCAGGGATCAAGTCCGTATATATCTGGATAGGAGCTTCACCCCTGGACAGAGTCTGGACAAGACTTTCATTCTGCAGAATCCGCATCATCCCCTCAGTAGTTGAAGGAAACTCGGCCACATGGGTAACAATGCCGAACATGAATCCATACTCTTCTCTTTTTACCGTGGAAGGTGAAATATGCGCTCTCATTCCGGGCCGGACCTTTTTCCCATCCATAGAAGGAACATAAACTACGGCTTCAAGAGTCTTAATCGATTTCCCTACAAGTTCAAGGCTCATAACAGACTCTCCCTTGTCGATATTGCTTCCCTGGTCTGCGGTAATTTCCAAAATACGCCCGGAATAGCTGCTTATAACCCTTGAATTTTCTTGGTAAAATTTTAGCAATCCCGCAAGTTCCCTCTGGTTTTGATTTATTATCTGTTCGCTTTCAACCTGCTGTCGCTTTTTTTGTTCTTTTATCTGAAATTCCTGGATGGAAACTTCCTTTAACATATTCCGTTTCTTTTCAATCTCTTGCCTGGTTGTATTTATTTCCTGTTTTGTATCGACAAAAACCTGTCTGGTTATCAAGCCTTGTTTAAGCAGTAAACTTCGAGTTTTTAATCTTTCGGTGAGCCATTTCAAACGGTCATTTGCAAATCCGATGGCCTGTTTTATATTGGCCCTCTGATTTTTCATATGTTCAACATTTATTCTGATATCTTCTTTGCAAAATTCCACAATCCGCCGGTGCTCGGCTTTTAGCTCAACCAGACCGGCTTTTAGTTTTTTAATCTGCTCAACTATATCCGGCTGAAAGATCCTGGCAACGATTTGACCCTTTTTAACTATTTCCCCCACGTCGGCATAGATCTCGGCAATCTGCCCTGAGGCCATGGATACGACTTCAAAAACACCGCCGCTTTTAACTAAAATACCTTGCCCTTCAACACGGGTCGGTATGCTTCCGAAAAAACCCCATAAAATAATCGCCGTTTGCAGCACGCCAAGCGCCAACAATGCCAGCCATCCCTTGGGCGTGGTCACTTTCATCAAAAAATCGAGTTGTTCAGGCGACGAAAGCCTCTCAAGGGATTCTTTTCGAAATTTATCTTCAGCCATATTTATTTTTCTTTCCTGATTTGATTTTTTTTCCTGGCGGATGCAGGTGGTCTTAGTGGTCTTACCAAAGGAACCGTTGTCAACTCCTCTATGCCGACGGAAATTCGATCCCGGATTATGGTCAAAAGCGTCCCTGTTTCAAAACGAAGGCTTGCCAGTACGTTTCCAAGTTTTTGTTTTGCTGAAATTTCATTTAGCAATGCACTGGTTAAATTGTTTTCAGATGAAATTAAATCGAGCAGGGTGGACATTCCAAGTTTGAACTTTGTGTTTTCGTTACCCACTACTTTCCGATAAGATAAAACAGATTCTTTTGTTTTGCCAAGCTCCAGCATACTGTTTCTAAGGCCTGAAATAGCCGTAACCACCCTGGAGCTTATATTTCTGGCAAGATCGTTGGTTAAGATGACCTGCCGCTGATAAGCCGCTTTTTTCTGCATTAAAAAACCCCTGGCCGAATTGTTTGAAAAAGGCCACTTGTAATTTATAGCTGCGGAAAAACTCAACCCTGGAATATTATTGCTTAATGAAGAAAAAGTGTTTGAAAATTCATTCCCTTCATCAAGGCCTGAATATCCGAGGTTAAGGTCAAGGTCGATTTGCGGCAATAAATTATTTTTTGCCGCATCAAGCAAAATTTTTGCTGAAACTTCTTTCTCTTTAGACGCCAGCAAGTCCATGCGCAGGGCATGTGCCTGCTTTATAATATCTTCCGCCATTGAGTAGATTTCATCGACATTGTTGTTTTCAATTACAGGAAAATCATCGCTTGGAAGAGGAAGTGATTCTATTTTCTCAAAAGCAATCCCCATTGAGATGCCCAGATTCTGCTTTGCCTCAAAAAAGCTTTGTATGCCGGATATTTTTGACGTGGTTTTATCGGTTAAATTGGCCAGCATCTGCTCAAGATCGGAGGCGGGACGTTCATCAGCCTTGATAAGAGTTTTAATCTCCCGGACAAAAATTTTTGCTCTTGATTCTGATTTTTTTAGTTGTTCCAGATTTTTATATGCCGCAATATATTGCCAGTAAGCTGAAACAGCCTGCTGAACGTACTGCGAGGTATTATGCTGAAATTCAAGAAGGCTGATCTCATACTCTTTTTCCGCAACCATTTCATCGGCTGCCACGGCTTTTTTACCTCTTCCTTTAAGCAAAGGAAGTTTGACCAAAAAATCTACCCGCGCTTCATTGGTAGTGTCAAAAGAAGATGTTGATGTGTCTGTGGACGTTAAGGAAAATCCAGGAACTATCTTTATTCCGGTACGAAACTGTTTTGTCAAGTTCGCACTATAAACTCCCGTATCTTTTTTTTCTTCATCGCCTAATGATTTGTCAATAGAAGATAGCGGAATCTCTTCATGACCGTAACCTATAGATGTGCCGAAAGTTGTGTCAAACATCCCCCTTTCGTACTGTAACCGCCCCATTTTACTATCGATTATTTTCTTCTGAATATGAATATTCGGCTGGTTGACCAAGGTTGTTCGAACCGCTTCCAACAGCCCTATGCCCTGTTGAACAGGCTCTTGGGCCATGACTCTATCGTTAAACAAAAAACCGAAAAAAAAAACCGCCAGCCAGACGGCAATTAAAACTGTTTGAAGTTTTTGAGTAAAAGCCTGATTCAACAGTTTGTTCCCAATTTATGTAAAATATTTTCCCCTGTCCAGAGTCCTGTATTGAATAGCTTCTGAAATTTGATCTACCCGGATATCGGTTTCACCCTCAAGATCCGCAATAGTCCTGGCGATTTTCAAAATTCTGTTGTAAGCACG
>JAUVKB010000215.1 GCA_030596405.1 Deltaproteobacteria bacterium | reverse complement strand
GCGAAACCATACAGGGATTAAAACTGGCTGCAATAGAAGAGGACAGGATTTTTTTAACGGAAGGCGCTGACAGGTACGAAATTTTTTTATACGACGCAAATAAGCCGAAAACGCGTGAACATATAGCAAAAGAGACAACGCCTAAAGTTGTTGTGACAAAAGCTAAAAAGAAAAAAGTAAAACCTGCTGTCTCTAAGAAAAAAGAGACCCAGGAAGGAGAATATGAAATTATAAACACGCCTTTTGGGAAAGTTAAACGAAGGAAAAAATAGCTGTTATGAAAAAGATAATAACCAACAGGCCGGTTTTTCTGTGCGCACTTCTTTTTATTTTTATTGTGTTGTTTTTTGCAGGGTGCGCGGGTCGCAATCAGCAAATAAAAGATGAAAAAGATTTGATTGAAACCGGCAAAAAGATTAAATTTGCCGCCAAAGAGCAAATCGGGCAAAAACAAGACCGCGTTCCAGGCACGCGGAGGGAAAAAATCGTAACCGATGACAGCGGAGAATACAGGCTGGTTTCCACGCCTTTCGGGTATGTAAAACATCGGATACACCCGATTGAGAAAGAACCTGGGGAAAAAGAACAGGTTGGGAAAAAACCGGGGCCGAAAGAAATTTCATCCGCAACCGATGAAAAACGGTCAAAAAAGGTTCAAAAGGCCGTATCTGCTTTGCCGGCCGTGGGAAAACCGGAAAAGGCCGAAGAGGATTCAAAAGAGGATTCAAGGGCCGGGCAGATTATATTAAACTTTGATAATGCCGATCTTTATGAAGTGATCAGAACCATGGCGGAGCTTTTAAATATCAACTACCTTGTCGATCCGAACGTGCGGGGAAAGGTGACGATCCATACGGCCGGCCGGCTGAAAAAAGAGGATCTTTTCCCTGTTTTTTACCAGATTCTTGAAGTCAACGGTTTAACGGCTGTAAAAGAGGGAAGCCTTTACAGAATTATCAGACTTGCGGATGCCCAGCGGATGCCGATTCTTTCCCGTTTTGCACCTGATGATGAAACGGTTGTACCGGCGGAAAGAATAATCATGCAGATTATTCCTTTAAAGCACATTGCCGCCACAGAGATGACCAGCCTTTTGAAACCTTTTATATCCACCGGTGGAGCCATTATATCGCATGGAGATTCAAACACTCTTTTAGTGGTTGATAAAGGGATAAATATATTAAAGGCATTGAAAATGGCCGAGGTGTTTGACGTCGATCTTTTTGAAAAAATTGACCACAGGTTTTATTTTCTTGAAAATATTGAAGCAAAAGAGACCGCGGATATTTTAAAGGGCATAATTTCTTCCTATGACAAAACCGGCAAGTCCGATCTTGATTTGATTCCGATCGAGAGGCTTAACGCATTGCTTGCCGTCGGTTCACAGCCGCGTATATTTGAAAAGATCGAAGAATTTATCCGCAGGCTTGATGTCCAGAAAGACGAGACCGAGTCTAAAATTTACGTATATTCGGTAAAAAACGGGGAAGCAGCCGATCTGGGATCTCTTTTGGATCAGATATTCGGCAGAGACTCGGGTTCGGATGAAAAAATTGATGGAGTCAGGATTAAAAAAGGCGAAGAAGCCAAACCCGCGCCGTCCCGCAATCCCTTTGCCATGGGCAAAAAGGTAAAAAAAGAGGCCGGCGAGGCGGTTTCAGGGAGAAAAGGAGAAGCGTTCAGCTCAGGCACATTAAAAGATGAAATCAATATTACAGCCGATGAGATAAGAAACGTCTTGATAATAGAAGCGATCGCTTCTGATTATCGTATTATAGAAAACATATTAAAGCGGATAGATGTTTTGCCCAGGCAGGTCCTGATTGAAGTTACGATCGCCGAGATCTCGCTGGATAAAAAGACCGAGCTCGGCATCGAATGGACATATTTGAAAGGTGAGGGAAGCAGCCTGAGCACCACCCTTTTTTCAGCAGATTTAGGCAGCTCCGGTTTCAGCTATGCCATCGGCATGGCGGACAGGTGGTCTTCGGCTCTGGCCGCGCTTGCCCAGGATAACAAGGTTAATATTCTGTCTTCACCGAGTGTGCTTGCTTCCGACAACAAGGAGGCAAGGATAGACATTTCAACCGAGGTTCCGGTTTCAAGCGCCGAATACCAGTATACCTCCGGCACCGAACCGGTGCTTGAAACCAATATCGAGTACCGCAATACAGGTATTATTCTTTCCGTCACGCCCCATATTAACGAGCACGGCCTGGTTACAATGGAGATCAGCCAGGAGGTAAGCGAACAGAGCGAGAACGTCCAGGTGGGGGACAAGAATTACCCGTCCTTTTATAACAGGAGCGTTAACACCACCCTTACCGTTAAACACAGCCAGACGATCGTAATCGGCGGGCTGATCAAGGAGACCAGGTCGGACGGAGCTTCGGGCGCGCCCTGGCTGGTCGATATTCCGGTCATCAGGTTCCTTTTCGGGAAAGAGACAAAATCGATATCCAAAACCGAACTTATCATTATGATAACCCCAAGGGTTATCACCAGCCTGGAAGACGTCGATGCCGTTACCGAAGAATTTAAGGCCAAGGTCGGCAATGTTGTCAAGAGGCTTCGCTGATGGTTCCGTAACATGCCTGAAACATTTTATTTTTCTATTTTTTTTCGCAAAAGCGCCTTTTTCTTGGCTCTATGGTTCTTGGCCGTCTGTCTTGTTTTTTTAATGCCTGCGGCAGGGTTCAGCGAAAACAGCCCTTCTCAGCCTTCCCCAAAGGTTGCCGTCATAGTTTCTGATAAAATCAAACCGTATCTTGAGGCAAAACAGGGATTGAGCGAATTTTTGTCTGCATCGGTCGACGCAGAGGTTTCCGTCTTTTTTCTCAATGAATTAAAAGATAAAAAATCCGCGGATCTTTTCTTAAAGCCTGCCGCGGGAAGATATGATATTTTTATAGCCATCGGCCCGGCCGCGGCCGTGTTTTTATGGAATACGCCAGTGCCGGAACCGGCCGCAAGATTATATTGCATGGTTTTAAACCCTGAAAAAATATTTTCGCCGGCGGATGCCGCGTGCGGGGTTTCTTTAAATATTCCGGTGCAAACGCAGATTGAGATGATTTCAAGAAGTCTGCCCCATGCAAAACGGATCGGTCTTTTATATGATCCTGCCAATAATTCGGCTTTTTTAAGCAGGGCGGTCAAAAATGCGGCCGTCCTTGATTTAAAGATCGTCCCCATGGCGGTGTCATCCAAAAAAGATATTCGGCAGGTGTTAAACCGGCATTTAAAGGAGATTAACGCTCTATGGTTTATTCCCGACCGCACGGTTATATCCGAAAGCATCGTCAGGTATATCATCAAGGATGCTCTGCATAAAGGTCTGCCTGTGATCGGTTACAACCGTTTTTTTTATGAAAGCGGGGCAGCCGCAGCTTTTATATTCGACTATAAAGAGCTTGGCAGGCAATGCG
>JAUVKB010000254.1 GCA_030596405.1 Deltaproteobacteria bacterium | reverse complement strand
GGGCTTTTTTAAGTTCCATCGCATCGGTTGTATGAAACAGAATATGGCTCACTCCCTTTTCCAGAATGCCGAATGCGGTTTGGGCTTCCTCAAAATTTTTGACCTGGGCTATTATATTTGCCGCGCCTTTTGCAATAAGGTTCTCAAGCGGTATTATTGTCCAGTCACTGCATTGTAGAATCACTTTTTTATTCTGACTCAGTTTTACAATCTCCTCCTCGTCCTCACCGCTTGTCAGCGTAAAATAGACAACATCTTCTCCAAGTTTTAAATCACCATCTTCGGAAATCGTTTCTACCCTTCCCAACTCCTTTACCTTTTCAGAAAATCCCTGTGGCACAAGTATGCCGTCCGCGCCTCCTTCAAGCGCAGTGGTAATAATCTCCTTGTCCCATGGATCGACCTTTACCCAGATCTTTCGCATTACCTGTTCCTCTTAAGTATAAATGTTAAATACGGATTTAATTACGCCAAAAGCCCAAGCGCATCTTCAACACTGCTGCCTTTATTTACAACAGCTGAAATCGCCCGCACCATACACGTCGGGTCTCTGTGCTGAAACACGTTACGGCCTATGGAAACGCCACTGCCACCCGCATCTATCGAACCCTTTACCATTTCAAGTATCTCTTTGTCCGAATCCATTTTAGCCCCACCTGCAATAACCACGGGAATAGCGCAACCGGAAACAACCTCTTTAAAAGTCTCCACTGAACCGGTATATGAAACTTTTACAATATCAGCGCCCATTTCATTTCCGACCCGGGCCGCATGCTTGACAAATTCTACATCATACTCGTCCTTTATCTTCTCGCCTCTGGGATAGATCATTGCAAGCAGCGGCATTCCCCATGTCCGCGCTTCATAGCTGACCCTGCCGAAATCTTTTAACATATCTTTTTCTCCGCCGCTTCCAATGTTCACGTGGATGGATACGGCGTCTGCGCCGAGTTTTACCGCCTCTTCAACGGAACAGACAAGAGTTTTGGCATTAGGGTTCGGCGAAAGGCTGGTAGACCCTGAAAGATGTATAATTAAACCGACATCCTGCCCCTTGCCGCGATGACCTTCGGCAATAAGCCCCTTGTGTTCCACAATAGCATTAGCACCGCCCTGGGCCACTTGCTCTATTGCATGTTTCATGTCCTGCAAACCGTCAATATGCCCGACAGAAATACCGTGATCCATAGGAACAATAACCGTTTTGCCGGTATCCCGGTTCATGATCCGCTCCATCCGGATCTGCTTTCCCAAAAATGTCATGGCACACCCCCTGATATTATATAATACATGTTACACCATTTATTGAAACAAAAAAGCCGTGAAGGTTATCCTCCCCACGGCTTTTTAAAAAAAAGCAGCGGGCTTGTTAGTCTGCCCGCTGCGCTTGACAAAATTTTCAAAGTTTGGTCGTTTCAGCGCACCACAGACAGACCGGCATTATAAAAATAATAGCAAAAAAAGCTGTCTGAAAAAAAACGCGCCATTTTTAAAAATCCTTTTAATAATTTTAAAGTGTTATACTTATATTTTGCCACATTTATTATATAGATCTTTGTCTGTCAAGAACTTTTTCAAGCAGGCAGTCAAAACTTTCGGCAAACTGAAACTTACAAAGACTGTAAATCAAATGGCAGAAACTTACAATGTCGTTTTTTTGATAAATTTGACAAAACAGCCTGTTCCGGTTAGATAAAAATACGGCAATTTCTTGGGCCGCATGTCACTCTTTGAGTTTGTAAATTTATGTTCATATAAAAAAATAATAAATGGCGCTTAAGGTAAACGAAATATTTTACAGCATCCAGGGCGAATCCCTGTTTGCAGGACTTGCCTGTGTCTTTGTAAGGCTTGCCGGATGCAATTTAAAATGCACCTACTGCGACACCCTGTATGCCCGCGAAGAAGGGAACTTGATGGAAATTTACGAAATACTGGAACACGTGGCTGCATTTTCATGCCCTCTTGTTGAGATTACAGGCGGCGAGCCGTTGCTCCAGGATGAAACCAGTGCCTTAATATCAAAGCTGCTTGAAACCAGATACAAAGTATTAATGGAGACAAACGGAAGTCTTGATATAAGCACGGTTGATGAGCGTTGCGTTAAAATTATCGATATTAAATGCCCGTCAAGCAGCGAAAGCCAGAGCATGGATCTTGAAAATCTTAAAAGGCTTAATCAAAAAGATCAGGTAAAATTTGTCATCGGAAGCCGCGAAGATTACGAGTTTGCCAAAAAAATCATACCGTTGATCCCCTCATGGTTTCCCGGAAACCATATCCTGTTTTCACCTGTATCTGATTCTACACCCGATCTTGTACCCTGGGCAATAAACCCTGCCGAACTTGCAAAATGGATGCTTGAAGATCATCTTAACGTAAGACTTCATCTCCAGCTCCATAAAATCCTGTGGCCTGACATACAAAAAGGGGTGTAAATTTTTATAAAGGGACACAAAACATGAACACACAAAAAAAAGCTGTCGTTCTTTTAAGCGGCGGGATCGATTCCACTACTGTAATGGCCATGGCAAAAGACGAGGGCTGTGAAATTTACAGTTTGAGTTTCTTTTATGGGCAGCGTCACGGCATTGAACTTGACGCTGCAAAAAAGGTTGCAAAGGCCACAGG
>JAUVKB010000230.1 GCA_030596405.1 Deltaproteobacteria bacterium | reverse complement strand
GTTCAACTGAAAAAGGGCGGCCTGATTTTCGGCTACATGGTAAGTGATCCGGAACGTTACGGCGTGGTCGAATTTGACAAAGAGAGCAACGTCATCGGGATAGAGGAAAAACCAAAAAAACCGAAATCCAATTACGCTGTTCCGGGCCTTTACATATATGACAATGATGTGGTAAACATCGCAGCGTCTCTTAAGCCTTCCGACCGTGGAGAGCTTGAGATTACGGACGTTAATCTGGAATATTTGCGCCGCAGAAAACTTAGAGTCGAAATTTTAGGGAGAGGTTTTGCATGGCTCGACACAGGCACCCACAAATCATTGCAACAGGCGGCCAGCTACGTTCAAGCCATTCAGAACCGGCAGGGACTCAAAATTTCATGCATTGAAGAGATTGCCTATCGTCAAGGCTATATCAACGATGATGAACTTGAGGCTATAGCCTCCGATATGTCAAAAAACGGTTACGGCCGGTATCTTCTTGAAATAATATCTGAAAACGAAAATAATCCCTTTTAATTGTCAAATATCCATATCCGGATCGCTTCTGTTTAAATCGAAAGATTCTTGACACATAATATCATTTTATTTAACTTAACAAGTTTAACGATTTTTGTAAAAAATCCAAATCGCCGCGTCAGGCTTCATTATTTAATAAATATATATAAAAAAGTTTATAAATGGTTCAGAAATCATTTGAAAATAAAATAGATCATAAAATAGGCCTCAAAATAGATCAGGGATGGTGGGCGCAGGAAGATTTACAGCCTGAATGTAGTGATAGTGCAATTAAAACAGCAATCTATAAGGTTGCTCAGCCGGTATTCCTTTTAAGCATAAACGGCCGGTTTGGAGTCGCTCGTGGAGGAACCGTTACCATCGGCGATAATGCGCAACCAGATACATTGCAATCGGATTCGGCGCAATATGGTCCGTCAGGCTACCCATTGTGTGCATATGTCCCGCCACTCCATCCTGAAAATCTGGGAGCTCCAGCTTTTAAAAAAAAGCACGGCCTCCGTTACGCATACGTTGCAGGCGCCATGGCAAACGGGATCACATCGGTTGAAATGGTAAGACAGGCAGGCGGCGCAGGGATGATCGGTTTTTTAGGCGCTGCAGGACTTTCTTTGTCAAAAATAGAGGAAGCCATAGACAGTCTGCAAAAGACGATGGGCACAACCCCTTTTGGTTTCAACCTGATCCATACCCCTTCAAATCCTGAAATTGAAGCCGCCGTAGTCGATCTTTACTTAAGAAAAAAAATAAGACTGGTCAGCGCGTCTGCATATATGAACCTTACCTTGGCCCTTGTTTTTTTCCGCGTAAAGGGGATCCACCGCGACGATCATGGAAATATTATCTGCCCGAACAAAATAATAGCAAAGGTTTCAAGGGTTGAAGTCGCCGAAAGGTTTTTTTCGCCTCCTCCTGAAAAGCTGCTGGCAAAACTTGTTGACATGGAAATGATAACAAGAAAAGAGGCTTCTTATGCGCAATCGATACCGATGGCGGACGATCTTACCGCGGAAGCCGATTCAGGAGGGCATACGGACAACAGACCTGCCATTACACTGCTCCCAACAATGCTGGCTATGCGCAATAAAATGGCAAAAAAATACAACTATAACATCCCGCTTTGTGTGGGACTCGGTGGAGGAATAGCAACCCCTGCTTCAACGGCCGCGGCATTTGCAATGGGCGCCGGTTATGTCTTGACCGGCTCCGTTAACCAGGCGTGTGTGGAAGCCGGCACATCAGATACGGCTCGCTTAATGCTTGCACAAGCAAGACAGGCCGATGTGACAATGGCGCCGGCCGCCGACATGTTTGAAATGGGTATAAAGGCTCAGGTGCTGAAACGGGGCACGATGTTCCCACTTCGCGCCGCAAAACTTTACGACATCTATTGCAGATATGACGGTCTGGAAAACATTCCGGAAAAACAACGGATCGCTTTGGAACGAGAAATTTTCCGCCGCAGTTTTGAAGATGAATGGGAGCAGACAAAAATCTTTTTTAAAGGCAGGGATCCCGGTCAGATCAAACGCGCCCAAGAAAATCCCAGACACAAAATGGCGCTTGTCTTCAGGTCTTATCTCGGCCGGTCTTCAGACTGGGCGACAACCGGTGACCTTTCAAGAAAAATCGATTATCAAATCTGCTGCGGCCCATCCATGGGAGCGTTTAACGAGTGGACCAGGGGATCTTTTCTTGAAAACCCTGAAAACAGAAAAGTCGTTACTATTGCGATGAACCTTCTTTTTGGAGCCTCTGTGATAACCCGTATAAACCTGATTTGCAGCCAGGGGATTAAACTTTCGGAAAATATTGAGCAATTTGTTCCCATGAAACTTTCGGAAATATCAGAATATACGGAATCGATATAAGGATATTACTTGAACTCAAATAATAAAAAAGCAGATAACATGCCTGTTGCTATTATCGGGATGGGATGTATATTCCCCAAATCTTTATCCCTGAAAGGCTACTGGCGCCTGTTGTTTAAAGGTGAAGACGGAATAACTAAAGTTCCTGAATCACACTGGTCGCCTGACGATTATTTTGATAAAGATCCGAAAAAACCGGATCATATTTACTGCAGGCGCGGCGGATTTCTTTCCCCTGTCTCCTTCGACCCGGCGGAATTCGGCATTCCTCCGTCCTGCCTTGAAGCAACCGATACTACACAGCTTTTAGGTCTGGTTGCCGCAAAAACCGCGCTCGAAGACGCCGGGTACGGTGAGGGCCGATCCTTTGACAGGGACAGGACAAGCGTAATACTCGGCGTAACCGGCACTCAGGAACTGGTTATTCCCCTTGGCGCAAGACTCGGGCATCCTGTATGGAAAAGAGCGCTTAAAAGTTCCGGAGTTTCTCCTGAAAAATCTGAAAAAGTCATAAAACAGATATCAGACTCATATGTCCCATGGCAGGAAAATTCCTTTCCCGGTCTTCTGGGAAACGTTGTTGCAGGGGGGATCTGCAATCGTCTTGACCTTGGGGGTACAAATTGTGTCGTGGACGCGGCATGTGCAAGTTCCATGGCCGCAATCCATCTGGCCGGCATGGAACTGTTATCCGGCCGGAGCGATATGGTCATCAC
>JAUVKB010000037.1 GCA_030596405.1 Deltaproteobacteria bacterium | reverse complement strand
TTACGATTTTTTCCCTCCGCGTGCCTGGAACGCGGTCTTGTTTTTGCCCGATTTGCTCTTTGGCGGCCGATTTAATCTTTTTACCGGTTTCAATCAGATCTTTTTCATCTTTTATTTGCTGATTTCGCCCCGCGCACCCTGCAAAAAACAACACAATAAAAATAAAAAGAAGTCCGCACAGAAAAACCGGCCTGCCGGTTATTATCTTCTTCATAGCAGCTATTTTTTCCTTCGTTTAACTTTCCCAAAAGGCGTGCTTATAATTTCATATTCGCCTTCCTGCGTCTCTTTTTTCATAGAGACAGCCGGTTTTGTTTTTTTCTTTTTCGGTTTCGGTTTTGTCACAACAACTTTAGGCGTTGTCTCTTTTGCTATATGTTCACGCGTTTTCGGCTTATTCGCGTCGTATAAAAAAATTTCGTACCTGTCAGCGCCTTCCGTTAAAAAAATCCTGTCCTCTTCTATTGCAGCCAGTTTTAATCCCTGTATGGTTTCGCCTTCTTTTACCCACTTGCTTTTTCTCTGCCCCCGCTTTGCTGCCGGGTCGTCGATCAGGGCTGATTTATAATCATCTGCAATGATGACGCCATATAGGATTATTCTTTTGCCGGACTTTTTGATCTCTTTTACAACAGTCTCTGTTTCCGGTTCCTTTGGGATATACTCTTTTCTGTCCGGGGAAAAGAGATCCAAGTCCGCAATATCCGTGTAAGCCGATTCCGAAGGGACATTCTTTTTTAGGATCTTCTTTTTTACAGTCCGCCTTGCAGACTTTTTTGCAGCAGCGACTTTTATATCCGGTTCTTCATCTTCAAACCAGACGCAACAGGTCTTGATTCCGAAAAACACGAAAAAAAAAGCCAGGAGAATATTAATTACCCATTTTTTTGATAACATCATGTTATCTCTTCATAATACCTTCGACTTTAAGGGTTGTCGCAATCTTGCCGGTCTGCTTTCTTCCGGCAACTCTTATCCTGACATCTTTTACTCTCAAAAATTTCAAAGAGGACTCAATCCCGTAAAAAATTTCCTTTAACTGTCTTGTCGTTGATGTAATGGTAAACTGAACCGGAATGCCCAAAAAAATTGTTTCATCAAGTTCTGTTGGTTTTAACACCTTTACCGTTTTTATCACCACCTTGCTCTTTCCTGCAATCCTGCTTAAAATATTCTGGATATCGACTGCGGCAAGGGCGGGGGTGTCGCCGCTCAAAAGGCATGATTCCATCCGGTCAAGGGTCCGGGCCAAAGACTTGCGATCCGCCTCAAGCCCGTCTCTTTCCAGCGCCTTTGCGCGGTATTTCGCAAGCTTGGCCTCTTTTATGGAAATTTCGTCACCGACAGCATAAGTTCTTTGAATATATGGAAAAACTCGATATATAAGCCCCAAAAAAAGCAAGGCGGCTCCACAAATAATTATATATCTTTTCTTTTTATCTAATTTAAATTTTAACATCTATAATAAACCGTAAAATAACCTGATTCATCAATTTAATTCGTCAAGTTGGTTAATTCGTCAATTTGGTTAATTCGTCAATTTGGCGAATCATGATTTAACGAAAGACCGATCCTGAATTTTTCTTTTCCGTCTTTTCCCTTTGTAATTGCAGATAAAAAAACCGCATCTTTAAAAAGCGGCGAGGCCTCTAAAAGGGGGATCAGTTCCGAAGCCGATTGTGCGTAGCCGTCCAGCTTGACGTCATTTTGCGAAATTTTTATGTCGCGCACCCATGCCGATTCAGGAATTCTTATACTAAATTCTTTTAAAACGTCTAAAACCGATATGCGCTCACAAAAAAGCGCATTTAAATAATCGATTTTCTCTTCAATCTCTTTGGAATCCTTCCTGATATTCTCAATATTTGCCATCTGCGCCCCGACATGCCTGATCTCGGCGTTAAGTCTGTTTAAAACAAGCCTGTGGCTCATGATAAGACCGCCTGACCATGAAAGAACAGATAGAGCAACCAGAACCGTTAAAACAAGCATAACGTAATAACCTGCCCTGCCCGGTCTTTTACGCAATTTGTCGGGAAGGAGATTGACCTGCATCGGAACTTTTCTCAGCCCTTTAAGCGCAAGCCCGAACGCGGGCACAAGGTCGGGCGAAGGGATGCCTGCCGCCTCAAGTTTTAAAAAATCCATGTCGATGCCGGCTTCAGAGCTTATGCCGTTTACAAATTCATTGCCGGATTTATCACCAGGAACCGCCCCGCAATATACGGCCTTAATACGGCCATTATCAGAATATCCCGCCGCATCTTTTAAAGCTTTCACCTCATCTGTAATAAGACCGCAAAGATTCTTGTTATCTTCCCCTGATTTGTTGTTCTCCTCTGATTTAAATCTGGAATAATTTAACAATCCGTCTTTGACCAGACCAAGTTCCAGGGAGCCGTCTTTTGACATGATCACAACGTATGTTCCTTTGGCGGCTATATCCGAATAATGAAACAGATAATTTACCACCGCGGTCGAGCCCGTCTCAATACCGGACATCCCAACGTTCAAACGGTCTTTAAATTCCAGATACGGAGCAAGCGCATCCTTTTTTACGACTATCAAAAGAACCTTTAGCAGATTTTGCTCTTTATCTTCAGCAAGAACCTGGCAGTCAAAAAATATATCATCGACTGAAATAGGAATATATTTTTCCATCTCATATCTTATTGTTTCACGAAGGTTTTCCTTTACCGCAAGAGGAAATTCCACTATTCTTAAGATTGTCGGTTCCCTTGATATTCCTATAAAAATATCGGTGGAAACAATCCGGTTTTCCTCCATAAACTCTTTAACAAAACCGGCTGCCGTTTCCAGCTTTTCTTTTAACGGAACGTCCATGTCCAGAAAGTAAATCGCATGCGCGGCCAGCCGGACACCTTTAAAAGAGTCTTTCAGATATGCCATTGAAACACTCTTTTCATCGATCTCAATCCCCAGGCTGGTCTGGAAAAGCAATTTATCCTCCTTCTACCCACTCTATGATACGATATTTTTTTCCCTGTTTGGGATCTATTTCGAGCATAACCCTAATCCCCTGATTCGTGCGGCTTCCCTCAACCTTTCCGGTCGATCGTATGGAAAAATAAGGGCCTGTTTTTAAAGAAATATACGGCAAAACCGCCGAATACACATCGAAACCTATAACGGAAATCAGATCATTTAATGAATTAAAGTCCTGATCTTTTCTATAGTCGATTATGCCGCCCGCCAGCTCATCGGTCATCTGCGGCAATGACATCAGTATATCATACGGCGCCGCATTTATATTTATCCTGTTATAATCAAATTCTTTTGTTTTTGCCGAGTTTTTGTTTTGACCCTTTTTTTGACCCCTTTTTTGATCAGTTGTTTCTTTATCCTGACAAACCGTTACCATATCTTTCAGCCCTGCAAAAAATATGGCAGGAGTTACCCCCTTTACCAGAAGCAGCTCCTCAATGGAATCAAAATAATCATCCTTGCATTCGTAAGGTTCGCTCAAGGAAAGATAGTAATCGTCTTCAGCTCCGTTCAAATGGTGGAGCCGATCCTTGTCACGCCAATCCATAATAGAATCGACTATCACGTCTTTTTCAAGATCTTCAAGCTCAAAACGGCTTAACATTATCTTCAGCAACTTTTTGTCGGCCTTATTAATATTGACCTTGCCGCTTTCATTGCCGATCATAACTTCAAATTCTCCTCCGGCAAAGGCGATGGCCGGGATATCTGCATTGATCCTCCATTCTATTTTATCTTCATCATACTCTTTACCTTTCTCGTTTCCGGATTCGGCTTTAAACCCTGCTGTTTCGCTTTTTATTAATTCAAAAAGAGCCCTGTTTAATCCGGCCTGGGCGATATAATACGACTGGGTCATCTCCTTGAAATTGCGGACAATATTCACTTCCGTTCGCATAACATAACAAAATTCGCCGACAATCGCCGTCAGCAGCACAAGGACCCACAGCACAAGGAACAGGGCGATGCCGTTTTGACTTTTTATAATCTCTTTCATACCGTAAACAAAGCTCAAGGCGCAGGTTCCGCTTCAAACCGGGCTATAACATAAACCGGATCTGATTTTACATCTTCTATAAGGGTAATCATCACCGCCAGAGGAATTTGCCCGTCCTCTTTTGGCTCCCATGTCTGCTGCCAGGCATATTCTCCCTCTTCATCACGGCCTTTAAGATATTCAAAGGATAAATTTAAGGCTTCAGGTATCAGTTCATGAAAAGCTTCTTCATCCAGATCATCAAAATCGGCATCCTTTTCCAGAAGAAGAATATTTTTTTCAAAAAACCATAAACTCTCGTTTTCGGCTTCATCCTCATCTTCATCCGGTATTACAACATATTTGACATAGACAATGCCGGATTTGTTGCCCGATAAAACATTGTCCGGCATTGCCGGCAAACAGGATATAAATTCCAGTGACTTGTCATCCCCTTTTAAAAACAGGGGCAGCTTTCCTTCACGGGGGATTAAACAGATAGACGCAAGCTGGCGTTTGACAAGATCGAGCACGATGCGGCGCCTCTGCTGAACCTCAATATCCTCTTCCCCTTTTTCCCATGCTCTGATGCCGATCCTGAATGCGCCGAATATGACAACCACAATCAACGCAACAATGGTCAAAGAGATCAACAGCTCTAAAAGGGTAAAACCTTTGCCTGAATTGTCCGCCATTTGCTGTCCGCCATTTGCATAAAGACCGGGGCCGTGTTCTAAGTTGTTTCATCCTCTGTTTTTTCGAGAATTTTCAAGGTGCTTATTTCAAAATTTTTTTCCCGATTTCCCTCAAACCAGGTAACATCGACTTTTATGCCGTAAGTATCGACCGGCATTTTAAGATCTTCCTCTTTATCTCCATCCTGGTCTTCATTTTGGGGCTCAACTTTCATAATCAGAGCTTTCCATTTGTAACCGCCACCAAACTCGCCTTCTAAAACACCGTCCGTCAGCGTTTTTGCAAGAAGAAGCTCTTCCATCTTTGCCCTTGCGTAAAATACGGCGCGTGTATAATCATCCGACAACCTGCCTGCTTTTAATCCGCCTGAAAAAAGCTGCAAAATTACCACAAGACAAATGGCCATGATCATCATGGCCACAAGGGTCTCGATCAGCGTAAACCCCCTGTCGCATCGGTTAACCTGCCCCATGCACCGCCCCTGTGACAAAATCAACGCCGATTTCATACTCCTTTCCCCGTTCATCAGCTAAAACCACGCCTCCCCCGCTGCTGCTTCCTCCAGGGGAAAAAACAATGTCAAAAAGGCCCGAATCCACTTCGTCTTCAGCCAAAATCCCTTTTTTAAACCTGACTCCCACGGGCAAAACGTATCGCTTTGATTTCTCGGTATTTTTTTCATCAATATTATTTTTATCAGTCTTGTTTTTACCAGTCTTGTTTTTACCAGTCTTATTTTTATTTGGCGTGTCAAATCCGGAAATTATTAAAAGCCTGTTTTGCTCAAAATCAAACCGCGCAATATAGATTGTATTTTCCGCAACCGCACGGCTTCTGGCATATCTTAAAGATGCAGCGGTTTTTTTTGCAGCGGTCTTTAGATTCATTTTGCTTAATGACCCTGCAACAGAAGGCCCGACAACGGCAGACATCAGGCTGACGATTATCAGAACGACTATAAGCTCAAGCAGGGTAAATCCTCTTTCGGTAAAATTATTCACCGATATTTTTCCAGCTTACAATATCCATGTCCTCATCTTCTCCATCCTGGTTCCCGTATGCGCCAAGGGATATAATATCAAAATCCCCGTGCTCGCCCGGGCATTCATATACATAAGGATTCCCCCATGGATCAAGCGGCACATTCTTTGGAAGATACGGGCCGTCCCAGTTTTTAACATCATCAGGCTGTTCTCTTAGCGCCTGAATGCCGTCTTCCGTTGCAGGGTACTTGCCGACGTCAAGCCTGTAAGTGTCAAGCGCTGTTTCAAAAAGAGATATCTGGGCTTTAGCCGCCCTCTGCTTGGACTTTCCCACCTTTCCGAACATCCGCGGCCCCACCAGCGCCGCCAGAAGACCTAGAATAATCATGACAATCAACAGCTCTATAAGGGTAAAACCTTTCTCTTTTCTTCTGTTTCTTTTATTTTCGTCCATAAGCTCCCCGTTTTTTCGACAAAACTAAAAAGGCATTTCATTCATGCTGAATATGGCCATCAGCATTGATATGACAATAAAGCCGACCACAAGCCCCATTACAAGTATCATGGCCGGCTCTAAAAAACTGATAAACCTTTTTACCATGTTTCTGACAACTTTCTCATAATTATCCGCCACTTTCAACAACATCTCGTCAAGCCTTCCGGTCTCTTCACCCACGATAATCATCTGAATCGCAAGGGAAGGGAATATTCCGACCTCGCTTAAAGGCTTTGAAAGCCTGTCGCCCTCCTTGACCCTTTCATGAATCTTTCCCATGGTTCCAGCGACAACCCGGTTGCCTATTATACCCTTAACCAGAGTTATGGCCTCAAGAATCGGAACACCGCTTCTTGTCAAGGTTCCCAGAGTCCTTGCAAACCTGGCCACCTCGATCTTTTTGACAAGTTCCCCCGCAACCGGGAGATTGATCTTGTAATAATCGATCTTTAACCGTCCTTTTACTGTTTTTGCATACCGCCGCAAAAAGAAACAGATGGCAGCGGCAACAGCGATAACGACCCACCAGTAGTGTCTGAATATTTCGCTGAGTCCAAGCAAAAGCCTTGTTGACGCTGGTATCGACTGGCCAAGATCTGAAAAAATAATAGAAAATTTAGGGATAACAAAGGTCATCAGAATAATGATCGATATCCCGCCCACAAAAACAAGAAACAGCGGGTAAACCAAAGCGGACTGAAGATATTCTTTCAGATCCTGGGAATTTTCCAGAAATTCGCCCAACCTGTCAAGAACGTCTTCAAGAACGCCTCCTGCTTCGCCCGCCCTTACCATGTTTACATAAAATTTGGAAAAGATCCTGGGATATTTTGCCAGGGCATCCGATAGATAACTTCCTCCCTGAACATTTTTCAAAACATCACGGATGATCTCTTTAAACTTTTCCTTTTCCGCAACATCAATAAGTATGGACAAACTCCTGTCTATGGGGAGACCGGCTTCCAGCAGGGATGAAAGGTCCTGTGTAAACAACAGCACATCCTTGGTTGACACCCTGTTGAAGATGGAAAGAAGACTATCTGAAAAGTTATACCCGAGCTTGCCTGCCTTTTTTTCAGCCGTGCGGATCCTTATGGGAATATACCCCATTTCGTGGAGCTCGGATGCCACTGACTTCTCGTCTCCGGCGTCAAGAATGCCTTTGACAACCTTGCCGGATCTGTCTGTTGCCTTGTATGCGTATTCAGACATCTTTATCTCTCTATATTTTATCTTTCCATCTTTATCTCTCGAGGGTAACCCGAAGCACTTCGGAAATGGTCGTTATACCTTCTTTTACTTTCCGCCACCCATCCTGCCTCAAAGTAATCATACCCTTATCTATAGCGGTCTTTTTTATCTTTTCAGTGCTTGACCGCGCAACGATTTCTCTTCTTACATCATCACCCACCGGAAGATATTCAAAAATTGCCATTCTTCCTTTAAAACCGGTATTTCTGCATTCTTCACATCCTCTGCCGCGGTAAAACGAAATTTTTCCTGATTCATCAGGAGTAAGATTCATACCTTTTAACAGTTTTTCATCAGGCTCGATCCGCTCTTTGCAATTTTGGCAGATAACCCTGACAAGTCTTTGGGCTAAAATGCCCAGAAGCGTTGAGCTTAGCAAAAAAGTTTCCACACCCATATCAAGAAGCCTGGTAACAGCGCCCGCGGCGTCGTTGGTATGCAAAGTGCTGAAAAGCAGATGGCCGGTAAGAGCCGACTGTATGGCAATCTCCGCAGTCTCTTTATCTCTTATTTCTCCCACCAGTATTATATCGGGATCCTGGCGCACAATGGAACGGAGTCCTCCGGCAAAGGTTAATCCGATCTTTGGGTTGACCTGAATCTGGTTGACCCCTCTTAATTGGTATTCCACAGGATCTTCTAATGTTATGATCTTGTTTTCCGCAGAATTTATCCTGGCCAGAGTGGTATACAGTGTCGATGTCTTTCCGCTTCCAGTAGGGCCTGTAACCAGTATCATCCCGTAGGGCATGGATATCAGCTCTATATATTGCGCAAGCATGTCGTGGGGAAAACCGAGTTTTTCCAGATCAAGAACAAGGGTGTCTCTGTCAAGTATTCTCATGACGAGACTTTCTCCAAAAAGAGTCGGAATTGTTGAAACTCTGAAATCTATCTCCTTGTCTGAAATCTTGAGCTTAATTCTGCCGTCTTGAGGAAGCCGCCTTTCCGCAATATCCAGCTTTGCCATGATCTTGACCCTGGAAATTATCGCGGCCTGCATACGGCTCGGCGGGGACTCCACGTTATGCAGCACACCGTCTATGCGGTATCTAACCTTAAATTGATCTTCAAAAGGTTCAAAATGGATATCACTGGCCCTGCTCTCTATAGCGTTCAAGATAAGCCTGTTCACAAGCCTTATGATCGGAGCTTCCGAGGCCATGTCCCTTAAATGGTCGACATCGTCTTGCCCGCCTGCGGTTAAATCATAAATGTCTTTCCCTGCTTCCTCGATGATCGTTTCAATAGACTGGCTCCCTGCGCCGTATAATCTCTCAATAGCTTCAAGAATGTCTTCCTCTTTGCCTTCATATGTTTCAATATTCAGGCCAAAAGCGAGTTTTAAGGCATCGATTGTATAATAATCGGACTGATCGGCCACGGCGATGCAGAGAGTATCCTCTTTAATCTCCAAAGGGATAAACTTTGACTGTTTCATGAACTTTACAGACAGGTTCTCAAGGACAAGCGGTTCCTTGGGATAGTCATTATAAAATACGCTGTTTGTTTTGAATTTCTTGTCCATATATAGATCTTAATGTTTGTTAACCGGTTAATCCGACTCGATCAGGCTTAAAAAGACCATTTGCCTCTGATAGTCGGAAATTTCAAAGACATTTCAAGCTGCTTTAAAAAACTGTTTCTCGATATCTCTCTTGCTCCGAAACGGATTAAATGCTCCGTGGTCTGCTGGCAGTCTATCATATCAAACGACAATGCCTTAAGATGCTGCGCCAATGCGACAAAGGCTACTTTTGAGGCGTTGCTTTTGTATATAAACATCGATTCTCCGAAAAAACACCTCCCAAGGGAAACGCCGTATAATCCTCCCGCCAGCTCTCCTTTATACCATGCTTCCACGGAATGGGCAAAACCCGATTCATGAAGATCGGTATAAGCTTTTATCATATCATCAACGATCCATGTCCCCCGATTCTTATAGAATCGCCTGTTATACAATTGATTATTCTGTAAACAATTATTCTGTAAACGAACCTGGGCGCATGAATTTATCACCTGCTTAAAAGCCGAATCAACGGTTATTTTAAACATACCTTTTTTGATTGTCTTTACAAGACTTTTTGAAAGCTTAAGTTCCCGGGGATACAAGACAAGACGAGGGTCCGGCGACCACCACATGATCGGCTCACCCTCTGAAAACCACGGAAATATGCCCATAGCGTATGCAAGAAGGAGACGTTTTTTGCTCAAATCACCGCCTACCGCAAGCAGGCCGTCTTTTCTGGAAAGATGGGGAGGAGGGAAAACAATCTTTTCATCAATCTTTTCATCAGGCTTTTCCTCGGGTAAAAGAAAAATCGGCATATTAACCCGTTTATCTATAATCAAAGACTAGATTGTCGCCTTTGATATCGATGCGCACCTCTCCTCCGCGTGCAAGTTGACCGAACAGGATCTGATCGGCAAGCGCGTCCTTGATCTTCTCTTGCAGCAATCGGGCAAGCGGTCTTGCGCCATAGAGCGGATCATGCCCTTTTTTGGCCAGCCATGTCCGCGCTTTGGAAGAAAGAACAAGAGAGACTTTTTTAGCGGCAAGTTGCTCATTTATCTCCGCCATAAACTTGTCCACGACTTTTCCCATGACTGAAACACTCAATGAGTTAAACGTAATTATGCCGTCTAAACGGTTCCTGAATTCAGGGCTGAAAAATTTTTCAACAGCCTTTTTCCCCTTGCTTTTTGTATCTTCATATACATCGCCAAAACCGATGGCCGGCGTGTTCATCTCCCTTGCCCCGGCATTTGAAGTCATGATAACAATAACGTTCCTGAAATCGGCCTTCTTCCCGTTATTGTCGGTCAGCGAGGCATAATCCAGCACCTGGAGCAAAATATTAAACAAGTCTATATGGGCCTTGTCGATCTCGTCAAGAAGAAGAACGCTATGCGGGTGTCTCCTGATATCATCGGTTAAAAGCCCTCCCTGTTCAAAACCGATATAACCGGGAGGCGCGCCGATCAGACGCGCCACCGCATGCTTTTCCATATACTCACTCATATCAAAACGGACAAAATGGACTCCCATAAGCAAGGCAAGCTGTTTTGCCGCTTCGGTCTTTCCGACACCGGTGGGGCCTGTAAACAAAAACGACCCTATCGGTTTGCCGGGCGTTCCCAAACCGGCCCGCGTGCGCTTAATCGAAGTTACAAGCGATTTTATCGCGTTATCCTGCCCGAAAACAACCTGTTTCAATCTTTCTTCCAGGGATTCAAGTTTTGCCCTGTCCGGCGTTGAAACGCTCTGGGCGGGGATTTTAGCCATCTTCGCCACAATCTTTTCAATGTCGGACGGATGTATCTTCTTTCTGACGGATGAACCGGAAAGCCTTATAACCGCACCTGCCTCATCGATAACATCAATGGCCTTGTCCGGCAAATAACGGTCGTTGATATATTTAGCGGACAGTTCAGACGCTGCCTTAAGCGCCGCATCCGTATAGACGATCCCGTGGTGAGCTTCATACCCGGCCTTTAACCCTTTTAATATCTTATAAGTTTCCGTGACAGAGGGTTCCGCAAGTTCAATCTTTTCAAAACGGCGTGATAAGGCGCGATCCTTTCCAAAAAAATTCTTATACTCTTCGTAAGTGGTTGAACCGATACATCTTAGTTCACCTGTTGCAATCACCGGTTTCAAGATGTTTGAGGCATCCATGGAACCGCTGCTGGTGGCTCCGGCGCCGACTATCGCATGTATTTCGTCAATAAACAAAATCGCATCTTTTCTCTTCTCAAGCGCCGCAATAACTCCCTTTAAACGTTTCTCAAAATCACCGCGAAATTTTGTGCCGGCAAGAAGCGAACCAAGGTCAAGTGAAAATATACGCACATTTTTTAATATGTCGGGAACAGATCCTTCATAAAGCTTAAGGGCCAACCCTTCGGCCAGAGCAGTCTTCCCCACTCCTGGGTCGCCCACGAAAACAGGATTGTTCTTCCGTCTCCTGCAGAGCACCTGAAGTATACGTTCCATCTCGGGTTCTCGGCCGATAAGCGGATCCAGCTTTCCCAAAGCTGCGCGCTGAACAAGATCTACGGTAAAAAGTTCAAGAGGATCTGCTTTCTTTTTTTTCTTTACAGGGCCTGTTTTGGCAAACAATCCCTGCCCCTGCCTGTAAAGCGGCTTTTGGACTCCGTGAGATATAAAACTTAAAATATCAAAACGCGTAATGCCTTCAACCATTAAAAAATATGCGGCATAAGCGCCCTTTTCCTGTAAAAAGGACGCCAGTATGTCGCCGACAACAACCTCCTTTTTGTCGACAAAACGCACATGCTGCACCGCTCTCTGGATCACTCTTTGAAAACCGAGGGTCTGCTGGAGCACATATTCATCCCCTTCCGGTATACGCTCCATATGCTTTTTGAAAAACTCTTCAAGGCTATTTTTAATATTCCCGACATTGCCCCCGCAGTTTTCAACAATCTTCACACCTTCACCGTCATGCAGGATTGCAAAAAGAACATGTTCGATACAAACGTATTCATGGTGCCTTTTTTTGGCTTCATTAACCGCAAAACCGAGTGTTGCGCTAAGTTCTTTGCTGATCATGCCCCTAATCCTTTTCCATGGAACATTTAAGCGGAAACCCGTTTTCACGGGCAATAACATGAACATTTTTCACCTTGGTTTCAGCCACTTCACAGATATAAATACCGCAAAGACCGATCCCTTTATGGTGGACGTTCAACATAATCTCCACCGCTCTGTCCGCTGATTTATTAAATACAGACATCAAGATATCGACTACAAAATCCATTGTTGTATAATCATCATTGTGGAGCAAAACCTTATACATGAGAGGCTCAACAACATCCTCTTCGATCCCGGATTTTATCCCCTCTTTTGCTTTGGTATCTGATATGTCCATTTAACAATTCCCCAAATAACAAAATTTTTTACAGCCCGCAGCATTTTTTATACTTCCTGCCGCTCCCGCAGGGGCATGGATCGTTTCTGCCGATTTTTTTCCCACTCCGTTTGACCGGTTTCTTCTTTTCTTCTCCGTCACCGTGCGACAACACAAGGTTCTGCTCTTTCGGTCGTCGCATTTCATCTATCTTTTCAGGTTCGGCGATCTGTATCCTGAACAAAATCTCCAGGGTCTCTTCCTTAATCCTGGAAATCAGATCCTGGAACATCTCAAACCCCTCCTTTTTATAAACAATCAAAGGATTCTGCTGGGCATAGCCTCTAAGACCGATCCCTTCTTTTAAGTGATCCATGGAAAGAAGATGATCTTTCCACAGATTATCCACGGTCTGCAGCATAACGATACGTTCCAGGTTCCCGCAATCTTTTTCTCCGATCAGGGCCGCTTTTTCATCATACGACTTTAATGCCGAATCAGAGACAAGACGCGCCAGGCCCTCTTTGTTCAATCCATCCAAAGTATCGTCATCAATATCCAGGCGCAGGTTAAACTGTTTGAACACCGCTTCCTTAAGTCCTTTTAAATCCCATTCCTCAGGAAATATTTTTTCGTCCGCAAAAACT
Organism: Deltaproteobacteria bacterium; assembly: GCA_030596405.1. GTDB lineage: Bacteria > Desulfobacterota > Desulfobacteria > Desulfobacterales > JAUVKB01 > JAUVKB01. The sequence continues at coordinate 579 of JAUVKB010000037.1, read as the reverse complement.
TCGGCAATATCTTCAGCCTTTTCCAGAATCATATCTTTTATGAAGGTTTCCAGGCTGTTCCCGTTCAGAGCTTCCCGCCGCTGGTGGTAAATGACCTCCCTTTGCTGGTTCATAACATCGTCATATTCAATAAGCTGCTTTCGAATATCAAAATTATGGCCTTCCACCTTTGACTGGGCATTTTCTATCGCCTTGCTTATCAGATTATGTTCTATGGGTTCGCCCTCTTCCATCCCGAGTTTTTCCATAAAACCGCCTATCCGTTCCCCGCCGAATATCCGTAAAAGATCATCCTCTAAGGAAAGATAAAAACGGGACGATCCCGGGTCGCCCTGCCTTCCGGAACGTCCTCTGAGCTGATTATCTATGCGCCGGCTTTCGTGCCTTTCGGTCCCGATTATATGGAGCCCGCCAAGCTCCGTCACTCCCTCTCCAAGGACTATATCAGTCCCCCTGCCGGCCATGTTTGTCGATATGGTCACAACCCCCTTCTGGCCGGCCATGGAAATCACTTCGGCCTCTTTTTCATGGTTCTTTGCATTCAGTATTGAATGTTTTATACCTCTTTTTTTTAATTTT
>JAUVKB010000034.1 GCA_030596405.1 Deltaproteobacteria bacterium | reverse complement strand
TGTCCGGCAAATTCAAGGCCTACAACGGGCATATCATCATCATGTCGACAGGAATAGTCGTCCGGATCATCACACCGTTTATTATAAACAAGACCGTCGATCCCGCTGTCGTCGTCGTCGATGAGATGGGGCATCATGCCGTCAGCCTTTTATCAGGACATATCGGCGGAGCCAACGATCTTGCTGTAAAAACGGCCGGGTTAATCGGCGCTGATCCTGTTATCACCACTGCCACGGATATAAATCATATCACGGCTATCGATGTTATTGCCAAAAAAAAGGGTCTTTTTATTGAAAACCCTGCTGCTATAAAAAACGTCAATATGGCTTTGCTTACCGGCAAAAAAATATGCCTTTATGATCCTTTTGGTTTCACAGATGATACAATTTTGAATCCGATTCTTATGACAGAGCCGGATATGGGTAAAAATCTTAAAAAAATCCCCGGTGTTTTTATTGATGATATAAGGGTTGATCTTCCTTCCGGCATTCTGGTATTACGGCCCAGGTCTTTATTTGCCGGTATAGGGTGTAACCGGAACACAAGCATGGAAGAGATAAAGTCTTTTCTTTTTGAAACCTTAAACCGGTTTCAACTGGCATCCGGCAGTCTTGCAGTTATTGCAACAATTAATATAAAAAAAGATGAGCCTGGATTAACTGATCTTGCCGAAGTTTTAAAATTACCGATAAAGTTTTTTAACAAGGAAGAATTAAGTAAGGTTGATAATATTAAAACCCCATCCGCCGTGGTGGAAAAACATGTAGGAGTTAAAAGCGTATGCGAAGCAGCGGCAATTTTAGCAGCCGGGAAAGGAAAACTGATTGTTCCGAAACAGTCGACCCGGAATGTAACCGTGGCAATTGCAAGAACATCCTTTATATAGTCGGGATAGGACCGGGAAGCCTGGAATATTTGTCAAGACGGGCATATGATATTCTTAAATCCGTTGATACGGTTGCGGGCTATACCACCTATATAGATCTTATCCGCCCTTTGATCGAAAAAAAGAACATAATAAGCACCTCCATGACTAAAGAGATAGACAGGGTTGAGGCAGCCATAGAGACCGCTCTAAAGGGGAAATCATGCGCGATAGTATCGAGCGGAGATCCTGGTGTTTATGCCATGGCAGGGCTTGTTTTTGAAATATGCAGGAATAAAAATATCTCTATTGTGCCGCCTTCCGGTTCAAAAAGGCTTGAAGATGCGCCCTCGCTATGCATTGAAGTTGTGCCGGGGATACCTGCCCTGTGCTCAGGCGCCTCACTTCTCGGCGCGCCGCTAACCCATGACTTTGCGGTTATCAGCCTAAGTGACCTGTTGACCCCCTGGGACCTGATAGAACAACGGATAGAAGCGGCGGCATCAGCCGATTTTGTTATCGTATTATACAATCCCAAAAGCAAAAAGAGGAACTGGCAGCTTGAAAATGCCCAGGAAATTATACTCAAACACAGGAAAAAAGATACGCCGGTCGGCATCGTTACCAGTGCCATGAGAGACGACCAGAATGTACAAATCATTACACTGGAACATCTTCATACGGCTGCGATAAACATGCAGACAACGGTATTTATAGGAAACAGCGCATCTGCAGTCTTTCTCGATTTCATGGTAACGCCAAGGGGATATGCAAAAAAGTATAAACTATTATCGAGCCGATGATCAATCCGATGATAGAGCCGATGATCAGGCGGATATTTCCAGTTCTTTTTCAGAGCGTCCGCGCCAGCAGGCCGGGTCTTCATCAAAGAAATCCCCGTTTAACATATATGCATTTCTTCTGCAACCGCCGCAAATATACCGGTATGCACACTTGCCGCACCTGCCGGAAAGGTTTTCACGATCCCTGACCTTTTTGAGTATCTCTGAATTTTGCCATATTTCGGAAAGCGACCTGTTTTTCAAATTGCCGAGCCTGCCTTCCCCGTAACGTCCACAAAGCCGGACTTCTCCTGTTGCAGAAACAAATAAAGAGTAAATACCTGTAAAACAACCTACACAAAAGTCATAAAAACCGGAAGAGAGATTAGGATTGCTGCAGACAGCTTGAGCTTTTTTGTCCTCAGAAATAATGTACCGGTTCTCAAATCCGATTGAACTGATGCCCATTTCGGCCTGGGTTTTAAATAAGAGCCTTTGCATATCCCGGCGCTGCCTTCTGGTAAGAACAAGGGCTTCTTTGCCTTCTGCACGCCCCTTTGCAAAAAATTCCTGCACATTTAAGCTTACGCCGAGTTCTTTTGCCAGAGCAATCATTTCCGGAAGCTGGTGAAAATTTGTTTGAGAAATAGTAAAAGAGATGCGCGCCGAAATATCTGCATACCTGATATTCTCCAAAGCGTGAATTGCGCGATCATAACTTTCTTTTCCCCTGTTGGCGTCATGAGTTTCGGAATCGATGCCGTCAAGACTGATCATAACCTGCCTGACACCTGCATCCGCAATGTTCCCGGCAAGACGCCTGTCTATCAAAAACCCGTTGGAAACGATGCCCACACTGTTAATACGTTTTGCAGCATAAGCGGCCAGTTCGATAATATCGTTTCTAACAGTCGGTTCACCCCCTCCAAAAGAAAGATGTATCACACCTGCTTTTGACAAATTATCTATAACCGATTTCGCCTCATCCGTAGTTAATTCTTCGGTTAATTCTTCGGTTAATTCTTCCTGTAAAGACTCACCAGCCGCCACGCCGCAAAGCTTGCATCTTAAATTGCAGGCGTTAGTGATGCTAAAACCGACGATGAGAGGCGTCGGGTTATTAACGGCATCATAATATTTCTTCCTGCTGATTTCTAAAAAGTCCATTTTATTACAATCCTTAATTTATTGTTTTAACAGACTCTCCCTGAGCACTTCCTCCAATCGCAGCGGCAATAAACTTAAGGTATCTACTAGTATAGCCCTGTTTCCGTATTGATTTTCAAGCGCTGCTTTCATCTTCTTGTTATAATATGCGCCTATGGTTACGACCTCAACTCCTATTCTGTCACAAAACTCAAGGCTGTTTTTTACGCAAATCCCGCAATTCGGTTCACCGTCGGTAAGGTGAATAATAAGCCTTTGTTTATCTTTAGGCATTTTTAGAGCTGCGGCGACAATGGCCTGGCCCGTGGGAGTCCGGCCCTCCGGACGGACGGTATAAAGTTTATTGCCACAAGAAAGACGAGCTACTTCGCACACACCAGCCCTTTCATAATAGGCTAACACATCAAGCCTGTTACCTGTGCCTTTTACCGCTTCAAACAAGGACGCAAATACCCGTTCCGTCCTTGCCCACTCCTTCCCCCCACCCGGCAATCCTCCCGTCATCGACGCGGAGCCATCAACAAGAATGACGATGTTTCTGGTATTGTCACGCCGAGAATATTCTCTTTGCCTAAAAACCCGGCCATCCAAAGCAAAACGATACAGGCGCCTGCCGTCGATTTTGCCCAAATGAAGAGCTCGCTGATAATGGTAACGTCTGCTCCTTATAGAACGCTGCAATTGAAAAATACGTTTGAGTCTTGAAACAAGCATTTGATCAGGATCGATGCGGCAGAGGAGATTGGAATCAATAAAAAAAGTTTCAAGAATATCCCCTTTTTCTTCAACGGCAATATCTTTAATATGCTTATCAATGCTTTTGCCTTCCAGTTTTTCGAGCACTTCGTTTATATGCTTGGTCAACCTGATATCCGTTTCTATCTCATCTTTTTCCCGGTCGTCCCCCTCTTTTTGCGAATCATCGTCGTCTTCCAACGGCTGAAAATCGTCCCCCATCCCGTCGGTATCTTTTTGTATAAAGCACGAATCTTCCGGCTGGTTTTCAAAATCCCATGCTTTGGCTGCTTCCAGCGTTTCCTGCCATAGCCGCTGGTAAATATTGACTCTAATGTCGCATCTTTTTGAAATGGATATCTCTTTGATACAGTCTATGATTTCATCTCTTGCATCGATAAATTTTTGGAACAGATCATGATAACCAGGATTCATATTAACGGCTAACTTGCCCAACAAAATATAATCAGCGGCAATATGAAGAAGAGATCTGATGGTCGGCGGTCGTGAAACATCTCTTTTGTTTTTAGATCTTAAATAAGGCCAGCAAGCAGGAAGGTAATATCTCCACACTGTATCTTTTGCCATATAATTAATAAATATGTCTTCTCCCAGGTTGACTAAAAAACCTAGCAAATATTCTTGTTCGGATGTCATTTCCGACAGCTTTTTTACAATTTTCAACCAAACCACATCTGAAAGAACCTTGCAATGGAAAGCTTCTCTTGCAGTTATGCCGACCAGAATGTCCATTTTGCCAGGTGACAGCGGATATTCTCCCTTGCCCAAACCGATGTCAAGTTCAATCTTTGCGGCATGGGGCTCCGACATCCCTGACCATTCCAGCGTCTTTAAGTTTACCGCAATATGCTTCCCTGCTTTACGCAGGGCAAGCAAAACTCTGCTGAGCTCCTGAGATTCTATCGATGATCTGTTTTTTCTCCAGTATTCGGAATATCCAAACGCCGGATCATGTTTAAAAACCATAATAATCCTCACTATTGGTGATGCTGATTGCTTGGCAAACCATTATTCTATGCTTATTGAGGCCAGCCGGCAAAAAGTTCGTCAGGATGATCCAGGATAATACTAAACTTTGCGCGTGACTCATCTCTTGTTTTTTCCGCTTCTTCATGGCTTAGTTTTTCCGATTGTATCCAGTTTTCAAGCAATCTTCCCCCAGGCAACCACATGTCAACGGTTTCCCTGTCACATATCCACGCTTTGAGTTTTACTCCTTCCCTGGATAGTATTTTCCAGACATCATCGCTATCTCGATCATCGCAAAAAACACACATGATACATTCTTCCATACCGAGATTTTCAAGAGGCTTCCTGTCGTACTTGACACAGGGAATAATAGCGGATTCCACTTCCGGATTCAGCCTTTCTGCCAGAGTATCAAGCTCAGGCCTGGACCCGAGGACAATCCATTTTCCCCAGTAATCAAGGTATTCTTTGTTGGTCAAAGGCTTGCCTTTATAAGCGATGTATTTATACCTCTTATAAACAAGCGGATGATAAACAAAGATAAAATGGGACTGTGGTTGATCTACAATCATCGACCGTCTCCTTATTAAACAAGCCGAAAAGCTGTCGTAATGAAATCATCCGGCATTTTGCATGTATTTTTTCAGTATTCCTGCTGAAAATCTATTTGTCGGGAGATCTTTTTCCAAAAACTTTGTATAAATATGGAGCGAGGAATTTTCCCTTGACCGGATCATATTGTTAATTGTCCTGTTTTGAGTAAGACGTTTATATTTTTTTATGACCTGTTTTGTTTTATCAGGGCTTGAAATGAGTTCCTTCACGGCGTTAGCAAAATATATGTAAAACATCTGCAGCGTCTCCGCCTCAAAAACATTAATGGGAGAGAGAGCAGAAGCCTGTTCAAACTGTTTTGTTAATTCAAACAATTTTTCTCTCTTTTCATGTAGTGGAAGTTGTGAAAACTCCTGTAAAAATTTTCCTGCCCCTCCAAATTCCACAAGCATTTTTTTAAGTTTTATCTTTGTTTCTTCGTTTATCTTCCTGATTGTTCTGTTTATTTTGTTAACCTGTTTTCTGCAGTTTCTAATTTTACGGCCAAGCATTTCAAAGCGCTGCTGTTCCTTTTTTGACCGCTGCTGTTTCTTTTGCAGTTTTTCAAGTTCTTCTTCGAGAAGCAAAAGGTTATGATAAGGACTGGAAGAAGTCCCGAAACGGTTTACCGAGACAAGAAAAGGCAAATATGTGTTTTGATCGGTTCGGGGTAAAACCTGTCGTTCAATCTGTTCAATGCGCTGGATGTTGACTCTCTTTGTGTCAGGGTCATCAAATTCAACAGCCTTAAAGTCGTTTGCCAATGCACGGTTATACAGTGTCGAGCCCCTGATAAGATAAATTTTGATCGGATTTGCAAAAAGTCTGCTGACCTCTATATAATCGGCATAGGCATCCATAACAACAAGTCTTCTATAAGTCGATTCAATAGCCTCTTCCGGGAGAGCATCCGGGCTTGGGCCCATTAAAAAATGGACGACGGTTATCCCGTCCTTTCCAAGTTCTCGTGTCAGTCTCATAGCATCTATGCCGGAATAGCGCGCTTCCGGTTTCAGCCTCTTGATCTCGGCGTCGTTAAACGATTCCGTTCCAAAAGAAATTTTTACGACTCCCGATCTTTTTAACAGGTCAATCAAATGAAAATCAATCCCACGGGACAACCTGTCCCTGTCACCGGAAATAAAATTGTCTATCCTTGCATTTAAGAGAAAATCGAACCGTTTGTTTAATTTTTCTCTGATGATCCTTCCAAAAAGTTTTTCGGTTCTCCTTTGATTATAAGTCATGTTGTCACTGGCAAACATAACCCTTTTTATCCGTTGATTTTGAGAAATTTCTTTAAGTATTTGAATTATCCTGTCAACAGAAAGCGGCCTTATTGCTTTGCCGAATACACGAGAACAAAACGTGCAGCCATAAGGACAGCCACGATCTGTAAAAACAGAGACCATATCGTATCCATAGTCGCAGTAATGTTTGAAATCCATTGTTTCAAGTTGGCTTCGGCTCAGGCGGGGATATTCAACGTTTATAAAAATATGTCCATCTTCTAAAAACATAATGCCCGGAATCTGTTTAAGTCTTTCCGGATCGGGTTTTTTCTTCGTAATTTCATTTGCAAGCGCCAAAAAGGTAAAATCGGCTTCGCCTCTTAACGCATAATCGGCTTTCAGCTTATTGAAAAATGCGACAGGTCTGCTTCTAAAGGCCGGGCCCCCCATGATAAGTTTCGTCGAAGGCAGTGTTTTTTTTATTTCTTCACTCCATGCTTTTGTGAGGAGATATTCCTCATAATGATCATAAATGGTCATCATGACAAAATCGGGCCTGAGTTTTTGCACTTCCTCCATAGAGGTTGCAACTATTAATCTGTGCCGGCCATCTTTAAGCAGGGATTCATGAAAATATTCAGCAGCAATACTGCCGGTTTGAGTAAGAAATGTAAATATGGCCATATCAACAAACAACTTTATTTTGTATGGCAAATGATTTTATTTTTTTAGGGCACGGGTAAAAAAGGGGCAAAAATATCAACTTTCCATCCATTGGGGTATCATTATAAAACAAAAGAGGTTTTTTTTGCTTCAGCACGTTTAGTCTTTAATTTCTTGAAAAAAATCTTTAGGTCATCATCAACCCCAGGCAAATTATACTGGCGGTTTTTCAAGGCAATGTTATTGGCAATTTTTTTTGAACTTCTGTGGTCTCCCTGTTCAAAAAGTTCATACATGTGATTCATCTGTGCTGATACATCAGATTTAAATTCATCGGCCCGATGGCATCTCAACTGAGCGCCGCAACGAGGGCATTCCCTCATATCAACCGGGCCGCCTCAGCAGCTCTTGCGTAACTTCTTAAAATCATTAGTAAGTCCTTCATAGCCGCAATCATCACAAATCATGACTACCCCCTTTGATATTATTTATTGAAACAGCATAATCTATCCGCCAATCGTTACGTCAACCCCTTCCTCTGTAAACAATTCAATGAACTTATAGATCTCGTCATCACTAAAGCCCACACCCTGAGGGAAGGGATAATCAAGACCAAAAACCCGATATTTTGCTCCGGCATAAGGATGATAAGGCAGCAGGTCTACCCCAAGTATTGTCCCTGTCTCGTTTAGTTCCGCCACAAATTTTGCTGTTTCCGACATAGCTTTCAAAGTGTCGGTTTGCCCGGGAATAACAGGGACTCTTATCCTCATGGGAATGTTTTTCTCCGCAATGCGTTTTGCGTTTTCGAGAATAAGCTTATTGTCTCTGCCTGTAAATTCCTTATGCGCCTTAGGATCCATATATTTTATGTCGTACAGAACCAAATCAGACCACTCCAGCAATTTCTCCAGCTTTTCCCATGGAATATATCCGCAAGTATCAAGGGCAGTACCGATTCCGCGCATTTTTGCGCCCTTTAACAAGGCGAACGTAAACTCATACCTTGCAGTCGGTTCGCCGCCTGAGACAGTCATGCCGCCGCCTGATTCTTTGTAAAATATTTTATCTTCTTCAACAATATCAAGGACATCACCTGCTCTTATAAAAGACCCCCAGAAACTGAGCGCTTCAAATTCACAAGCATCAACACAACTACCGCATGTGATGCAAAGACCTTTATCGATACAAGGCGCCTTTTCCTCAGGAAAACTGATCGCTCCGGTTGGGCATGCTTCTACACATTTCCCGCAACCTGTACATTTTGTTATATCGGGAAAAACCTCGGGATATTTTCTAACGCCTTCAGGATTATGGCACCATCGACAGTTCATTATACAGCCTTTAAGAAAAACCGTTGTTCTGATTCCAGGGCCGTCACAAGTGGCATACATCTGTATGTGATTGATTACACCCAATGTATCATCCAGCTTACGTTCAACCTTATCCTGTAAATTTGACATGTCCACTTGAGCAGTTTTTAAGGTCTCTTGCGATTCCTGATTTCCCATTAAAAAATTCCTCCTGTCTTTGTATTTTTGGATCAGAGCATTACCCGGATAATTGTTTCAATAAACCAGGCGACAATCATTATCAAGATGTTGACAAATTTGCTATTTTAGATGATGCTCTTTTCGCCTTTAGAATATTCTCTATCATCCTGACGGTTTCCACCATCGACCGGAATTCATCGGTGCCGTTAACATATCTGGGATCATCTCTTTTTATGTCTGAATAAATAGTTTGTGATTTTTTGCCGCTTGGACACAGCCAGGCTGTTTCCGTCTCAGGATCAAAACCATACTCATAGGGCAAATTTTCTATATGGAAAATACCTGCTTCCTTATGCCATATTTGCCACATCTCTTCAGGCCACAAATCCATGTCTTTTTCCATTTTTTCTCCTTATATAAATTATAATGTTTTTTAAGAAATTATATGCAATATCTGAGCCAGGCATTCCATCTTAAATCTCCAACCGCAACAATCTACAAACATTAAAAAAAACCGGAAGAATGTCTCCTAAGCATCACACACCTAAGCATCACACAAAAGACAAGCTCGGAAGGCTGGAAACAAATGGATGCTTAAACAGGCAATAATAAGTGATTGGAAAAACAAAAATGACAACACAAACAGCAATATTGACATTTTCGCCGATACATCTCTTTAACCCCCAGCCACAAAAGGGATAACACTTATTTCATCACCGTCTTGAACAGTTGCACCCAACCCGTTTAAGTTACTTATGTTTTTCCCATTGAGAAAAACCATCACAGCACTGTTTGTCAGTCCCTTTTCCGTCAATCTTTCCTTGACCCCGGAAAAATTTTTGTCAAGATTGTCAATGCATTCTTCAACGGTTTTCCCACTGCAACAAGTTTCCTCATTGCCCCCCAGCATTTTTTTTAAAGAAGACGGCACCCTTAGTGTTATAGCCATTTCCCTCTATATCCCCTGGCCCATATCAACAACAGGCCTTGTTCCGACAAGGTCAAAAGTTACGAGATGTTTAAGCATATCGGCGGAATCTCCGACTCTATCCCGGAGTTTAGTCAGTATACCTTCAAACGTCTCACCCCTAACTCTTTTGAAACATCTAAAAATTTACTCAAAGCTTCTCGCCGGAAAAGTATGGAATCAATTCCGGCGGAAAACTTGACTGTTCTAATTCTTTCTTTTGGTTATCAATCTGCCAAGAACTATTCTTTGGACCTCTGATGTCCCTTCAACAATCTGCAGCGGTTTTATGCCTTTATAAACTCTCGAAACCGCATATTCATTCATAAACCCGGACCCGCCATGAATCTGCAGGGCATCGCTTACCACCTTTTCAGCCATCTCAGACGCATACAATTTGGCCACAGTCGCCTCAAATGTATGTTTGCGCCCACTGTCCTTCAGCCAGGCAGCCTTTATATATTGATTTCTTGCCAGCTCTATGGCCACCGCCATATCAGCCAGTTTAAACTGAATAGACTGAAAGTTGTATATGGGCTGTCCGAACTGGCATCTATTTAAGGCATAATTAAGGGCATCATCAAAACAGGCCTGCGCTGCTCCGACACTGATTGCAGCAACGCTTATTCTGCCTGTTTCAAGAACGGCCAGGTGTTGGGCATAGCCCCTTTTCGGATCACCCAGAAGATTATCCTTTGGAACCCTGCAATCCTGAAGGATCACCTCGTGCGTAGCTGAAGAGTTCCATGACATTTTACTGTATCTTTTGCCCAGCTTGAAGCCCGGAGCATCTTTTGGGACTATAAATGTTGAAATAATGTTCTTGTTTTCATCGCTTTCAACTTTGGCGGCCACAAGGACTACTGAAGCGTTGTCAAGGCCGATATTCGTAATAAACTGTTTTGTGCCATTTATTACCCATTCATCGCCTTTTAAAACCGCAGTGCTTGCCAAGGCTCCGGCATCAGAGCCTGAGTCAGGCTCGGTAAGAGCGAATGCGCCTATCTCTTTGCCTTCTACAATCGGAATCAGCCATTTCTTTTTCTGATCCTCAGTGCCAAAATTAAATATTTCCTGAGCAACAACGCTGGTTGTAACATCAAGCAAAATACCCAGGGAAATATCAAATTTTGACACCTCTTCTATGCATAGGTGCATGCCGACCCAGTCGCTTCCCATTCCCCCATATTTTTCAGGAAAAGGGATTCCCATCAGCCCGAGTTCCGCCATCTTTTCTAAGATACCGTAAGGATAATCTCCTGTTGCCTCCATTTCCTCGGCCTTGGGAGCTATCTCCTGACGCGCAAAATTTCTAACCTCGTCTCTTATCATCTTCTGTTCTTTTGTTAAATCAAAATCCATGCACTTCTCCGGAGCTATAGTAATTATGCAGGCTTAAACGCCAGGTAGGTCATTAACTCCTCTCCTTCTCCCCTGTGCAAAAATTCAACACTTACGGGCATCCCGACCTTAATGGTATCAGGCTTGTTTGTGTCAACCCCTTCAATGCGAGCATCAACCCTCGTGCCTTCATCCAGTTCAACAACTCCAACGCAATATAGGTGATTTCTGTCATACCCTTCATCAATCATAAAAGGAGGGCCGACTGCTATGCAGGTAAAGGCGCTCAGCTTTCCATCGCCCTTCATTTCAACCCATTCCATTTCAGAACTATAGCATTTTATACATAATGCCCTGGGAGGCGTATAAAGAACCCCGCATTTTTTACACCTTGAACCCATAAGTTTGTTCTCATTAAGATACTGCTCATAAGAAATATCGCTAAAATTTCTCTCTTCCATCGACTTATCTCCTTTCAAGAATAGTAAAGGTGCACGTACCACCGGTGCCTCCCAGATTGTGTGCCGCTCCAAATCGTAAATTTTTGTTCGGAACCTGCCTTTTGCCAGCCTCATTTCTAAGCTGTTTCCATACCTCAAAAAGCTGGGAGGTACCGGTGGCCCCGACAGGATGCCCCTTGCTCTTGAGTCCTCCGGATGTATTAATCGGTTTTGGCCCGTCGAGTCTTGTCAAACCTTCTTCAACAGCTTTATACCCTTCTCCGGGCTTAAAAAATCCAAGATCTTCCGTATGGATAATTTCAGCAATGGAAAAACAATCATGCACCTCTGCAAATTGGATATCTTCAGGTTTAAGGCCGGACATTCCATAAGCCTCTTCCGCCGCATTTATCGTGGCTTCAAATGATGTAAGGGATTTTGCGGCATGGAACCCTCTGCCGCTTCCCTGCCCTATTCCGGCGACATACAATGGCTTGTCCGTAAAATTTTTGGCGATATCTTCGGCAACCAGCAACATGCAGCTTGCTCCGTCACTGATAGGACAACAATCATAAAGATTCATGGGCCACGCAACAACCGGGTTTGCACTCGGATCACGCAGAAAATCTTTCTCATCTTTCCATTGAGGCAATGGCCGTCCCTTTTGCTTAATACGTTCGATTTTAGCGTTCATTAAATCACGAACAGAATATGGAATCTGCGCCTTTGGATTTAAAGGAGCATTATTGTGGCTTTTTATGGTTACATTCATAAGGTGCTCACGTGAAGCCCCGTATTTTGCAAAATAAGAAGTCCCAATTACCCCAAAAACACCCGGGAAAGTAAACCCTACCTTGCCTTCGTAAGGGACAGTCGCCAGTGCCAGGCCTTCAGCAACTTCCGCTGTACTGCATTTTGACATTTCTTCAACACCGCCGACCAGAACCATATCATAAAATCCTGAAGCTATTGCGAAAACACCTTCACGAAAAGACAGGGCGCTTGACGCGCAAGCACCCTCGGTTCTTGTTGCAGGTTTTGGCGTAACACCGATCAAATCTGATATTATCGGCGCCCAATGGGCTTGATGCATGAAAAAATCGTTTGAAAAATTTCCCAGATAAAGCGCTTCTATCTCATTGGGATCAACGCCCTTATCAACCGATAAAAGCATCTCCCTGAATGCCTCAACAAATAAATCCTTTGAATCCATGTCTTTGAACATGCCAAACCTTGACATGCCGGCGCCTACTACTGCTACACCTCTTCCAAGCTTCCTCTTTTTCAGCATTTTCATCCTCCGTTAAAAAATTATTGTACATCCCTTTCAATTCAATCTTTATGTACGAATACAACATATAAACTTTTAACTCAAACAAAATTTTCATGACATTTTCAAACTAAAAAATTGCTGCCGCAATCGTCGGTTAAATCGGTTTACTCTATCTGATAGTTTTCCATAACTTCCCTGTCTTAAAGTAAAATAGCTGCAAAACTTATTATGATTACGATAAAATTGTCGTTGACAAAGCTTTGCCTGTCAGATAATAAGGCAATGCTAAAATAATCGATTTGGTTTGTTGCAGGGCTTATCGCTTATCAACTATCGGCTTTTTTTTAAAAACCCAGGAGGCTTATTTATGTTGTTTACTCTGCTTCTTTATACCTCTCTTATAGTTTTTATTCTTGGTTTGACTTACAAAATTTCAACCTGGTTTTTCAGAAAAACAGGTATTTTTGCCAAAAATATTACAACTTCCAAGAGAGTATCCGCAGGTATCAAGGGCGTAATTGGAACTGTTTTCAGTTTAAAAATTTTGATATTGATAAGGGTCTTTATATTAGATGTGGTGCTGCAGAAAAAGATTTTGAAAGAAAATTTTCTCCGCTGGCTGATGCATATGCTCATATACGGCGGTTTTATGCTCCTTTTGCTCATGCACGCACTTGACAGCATCATTACTGAACCTCTTTTTGCCGATTATTATTCCACAGTGAATCCTTTTTTCTTTTTACGGGATCTTTTCGGGTTTATGGTAATTGTGGGGGTGGCAATCGCCATATACAGGCGGTTTATACTAAAAGTGCCACGGCTTAAAACCAACGCAATGGACCGTTACGCTATTATTATTTTGGCTGTAATTATAATTTCCGGCGTGCTTTTAGAGGGGGCAAAAATTATGTCCCATACAGAGTTTCAAAATATGGTGCAAGATTACGCCGGCATAGATGATGAAGATGAAATTAGAGCTCTCGAGAGCTTCTGGGTTCAAAACTTCGGCGTGGTTTCCCCGGTAAAGGGACCCTTTGATAAAGAAACTTTGATAATGGGTGAAGAGAGCCACGAGATGAATTGCGCCGAATGTCATTCATCATCTAAATGGGCTTTTACAGGATATGCAACGGCAAAAGCATTCAGCCCGTTTGCCTTGATGCTGGATCGTATCGGCAGCGTCACTTTCTTTTGGTATATTCATATTCTGGCCTGTTTTATCGGGCTGGCGTATCTTCCTTTCAGCAAAATGTTTCACATCATTGCTTCTCCTGTTAGTCTTTTGGCCAATGCCGTTATGGATAAAGACAAATCAATGCCGGAAAATATTGCTACAAGACAGGTTATGGAGTTGGACGCATGCACACATTGTGGAACCTGCAATCTGCATTGCTCCGTTTCCATGGCATTTTACGTCTTAGACAATGAATATATCCTTCCTTCAGAAAAAATGGCTTGCTTAAAATCGATGGCCGCCGGGAAAGACCTTGGCCATAAAGCGCTTAAAGCGATCATGGATGGTGTCTACCTTTGCACTAATTGTGACCGCTGCACAGTAGTTTGTCCATCCGGCATCAACCTGAAAGAACTGTGGATCAACGTAAGGGAGGATCTGGTTCAAAAAGGAGACCCGGAACCGTTAGTTCTTACGCCGTTATCTTTTGTGCGTGG
>JAUVKB010000057.1 GCA_030596405.1 Deltaproteobacteria bacterium | reverse complement strand
TAATGAACTGGAAAGACTCGATTCTTTTCTGAAAAATGCCGTTGATTTTCTAAATCCAAATGGTCGCCTCTGCGTTTTATCATTCCATTCTTTAGAAGACAGAATTGTAAAACAGCGATTCAAAACTCTTGAAAAAGAATGTACTTGCCCCCCGGGTTTTCCAAAATGTGTTTGTAATAAAAAGAAAATGGTGCGCTCATTAACTAAAAAAGCACAGCGTCCGACTGTGGAAGAAATCTTAAAAAACCCTATGGCAAGAAGCACAAGACTTAGGGCAGTGGAAAAAATTTAAGCGGTGTTTTTATGTAATGAAAAAAAGTACGAAAGAAAAATTCGGCAAACAAAAGGCAATGACAATCTGGTTTTTTCTCATGTCGATTTTTATTGGGGAACTCTTGTTTTACACATGGTGCAGAGTCCAGTGCGTCAGGAGCGGATATGAAATAGCAAAAGAAAAGAATCACCACCGGAATCTTTTAACCCTGCAAAAAAACTTAAATATTGAACGTACCCGGTTGAAATCTCCGGAACGGATAATAAAAATAGCAAAAGAGCAGCTTGGCCTTACAATACCGTCTTCCGAACAGGTTATGGTAATCCCATGAAAACTACTGAAAAAAAACGCATAAGATTACGTATTTTTTTCATCGGTTTTATCTTTAGTATCTTTTTTGTGATAATTGGTGCAAAAGCTGTATATTTGCAGGTTTTATGCGGACCATGGCTGTCTCAAAAAGCGGCCGGCCAATATGAAAAGTCGTTCATATTCCAGGGAAAGCGCGGAACAATATATGACACAAACCGTAGGGAAATGGCCGTCAGCATCGATGTGACGTCTATTGCAGCGTATCCTTCGCGTATAAAAGATCCGCAGGCGGTTGCAAAATCTTTGGCGCAGGCTCTGAAAATCGACGCCCCAAAGTTATCCCGAAAACTTGCATCAAAAAGCTCGTTTGTATGGATCAAACGCTATGTGACACCTAAGGATCTAAAAGCCGTCAAGAATTTCGGGTTTTACGGCATGGATTACATACCTGAACACAGCCGTTATTATCCCAACAAAACGCTTGCCGCTCATCTTCTTGGATTTTCAGGAACAGATAGTCGCGGCCTGGAAGGAATCGAATTTTATTATAATAGTTATCTTCAAGGTGATTCCTGCAAGGTTACAGTCTTAAAGGACGCGCTCGGACGGGGATTTGATTCTGAGAAAAAGATAGTTGCAGATCATGAGGGGAACGACCTTATACTAACTATTGACCGGACAGTTCAATATATTGCCGAAAATGCGCTCAAAGAGGCTGTTGTAAAATATTCGGCAAAGTATGGATCGGTTATCGTAATGAATCCCGCGACAGGCGCCGTGCTGGCGATGGCGCAGTATCCTTTTTTTAACCCGAACTTATTTGGATTATCCGGCAGGGAGGTATGGAGAAACAGAGCGATAACCGACCAGTTTGAACCCGGTTCAACCATGAAAATATTCAATGCGGCTGCGGCAATAGAGTCCGGAGTCTGCACAAAAAATACAATCTTTTTTTGTGAGAACGGCTCATACAGGATAGGGAAAAATATTGTCCATGACATAAAATCACACGGATGGCTGTCCTTGCAACAGATCGTAAAATATTCGAGCAATATCGGCGCGGTCAAAGTAGGTGAATTGACCGGGTCCCGCTCTCTTTACAATGCCCTGATTCAGTTCGGTTTTGGTGAAAAGGCAGGGATAGATTTTCCAGGTGAAACAGCCGGCAGCCTTATGCCTTATTATCGATGGTCGAAAATTGACGCCGGCGCCATATCTTTTGGGCAGGGAATATCCGTATCCGCCATACAGCTCTTAACAGCTACCTGTGCAATTGCAAATGACGGGGTACTCATGAAACCTCACATAGTCAGGGCCATAACGGATCATAATGGTTGCCCTGTAAAGATTTTACGGCCTCAAAAGATCAGAAGGGCTGTTTCGGCAAGAACGGCCGGAATCGTAAAAAAAATGATGATGTCCGTAATCAGTGAGGGTGGAACAGGGGTGAATGCGGCGCTTAAAGGCTACACGGTCTGCGGCAAAACCGGGACCGCCCAGAAAATTAATGAGCAGGGGATATACTCAAAGGGGAAATATATATCGTCCTTTATAGGGTTCGCGCCTGCAGAAAAACCGGAAGTGGCAATACTTGTCATCATTGATGAGCCACGGGAAAAACATTACGGAGGAACGGTTGCAGCTCCGGCATTCCGAAAGATAGCCTATGAAACGCTTAACTATATGAACATATCTCCCGTGAAAGGGACTGACAGATTAACCGCCTCATTAGTAAACGGAGTAAGCTGGTGAAACTTTCACGTTTACTTAAATCTGTTAAAGTAAAAAGGATTACAGGCACGGGAGGGGTAGTAGCGTCCGGCGATAGCGTTACAAAACAATACCTTAAGATAACACCTGAGATAAAATCGGTTCATTACAGGGCGCAGGATGTTAAGCCCGGGGGATTGTTTGTTGCCGTATCAGGATTTAGGGCAGACGGTCATGATTTTATCGACGAGGCATTAGCAAGGGGCGCATCAGCCGTTGTCGTACAAAAGCCGGTTGAAAAACTAGTTGGAAAAAATTCGGTCGTTGTCGAAGTCGAAAACACCAGAAAGGCTCTTTCTGAAATTTCCGCCAATTTTTACGACAATCCGTCGGGAAAGTTGTCTTTAACCGGCATAACCGGCACAAACGGCAAAACAACCACCGCGTATTTAATCGAAAGTATACTTTCAGCCGCCGGTGTCAACGTGGGCGTTATCGGTACCATAAACTACAGATATTTAGGAAAGACGTTTGAAAACCCTGTAACTACACCGGAATCCCTGGATCTCCAGAGGATACTTTCCGATATGCTCAAAGAGGGGATCACCCATGTTATTGTTGAAGTCTCATCACATGCCCTTGATCTTTTCCGTGTACATAATTGCTGGTTCGACGTCGGTGTATTTACCAATCTGACTCAGGATCACCTCGATTATCACGACGATATGGAGTCATACGGGTCATGCAAGGAAAAGCTTTTTACTAAATATTTAAATTCAGGACCTAAGAAAGACCGGGCAACCGCGGTAATAAACTGCAATGACCCGCTTGGCAAAAAACTTGTCAGGATGTTGCCGTGTCATACGCTTTCAGTCGGCCATTCAGCAGACAACACGATACGACCGGGAAATGTCAAACTCGACATAACCGGTATTGAAGGTAAAATTTTGGCAACGACCAATACGGCAACAAGTGGGGCGTTTGATTTTATATCACCTCTAGTCGGGGCGTATAACCTGGAGAACATACTTTGCGCCGTGGGCGCGGGTTTTGCGCTTAATTTTTCTGTCGATGCTATTAAAGCCGGCATAAGAAATCTTTCTTTTGTGCCCGGACGTCTTGAACGTGTTCCGGGCAACACGGAAAGGTTCGTATATATTGATTACGCACATACACCGGATGCGCTTGAAAATGTCCTGTCATCGATAAGATCTTTGTTAACAGGCGGAAGCGATATCGATTCGGAAATTTTGGCAGACCAGAACAAAACAAAAAACAAAAAACAGAACAAAAAACAAAACAAGGGATTGGAAAAAAAACGGATTATCTGCATATTCGGCTGCGGAGGTGACAGGGATAAAGGCAAAAGACCGCGGATGGGTGAAATAGCCGCTAAGCTTTGTGATCTTGTTATTATCACATCAGATAATCCGCGCAGAGAAGCGCCCATGGAAATTATCAGCCAAATAGTCGATGGAACGAACAAGGTCTGTTCGCACAAATATGATCTGCCGGATTTTAAATCGGGTTTTCAAAAAAAAGGATATGTTGTCGAGCCTGATCGTGCAAACGCCATTAACCTGGGCATTGCGATATCCCGGCCTGGAGATATCGTCCTTATTGCAGGGAAGGGCCACGAAACATATCAGATCATAGGGAAAAATATTATCCCTTTTGATGACAAAAAAGAGGCGATAAAAGCGCTTTTGAAATATGACTCATAGCTTAAAACCGATGCCGTGGACGACTGCAAAAATAATTGAAGCAACAAATGGAGAACTGTTATCCGGTGAAACGGATTGTGTTTTTTCAGGCGTATCGATCGATTCACGCAAAATATTACCAAGCGAGCTTTTTATTGCAATCAAAGGAGATGTTCACGACGGGCACGGTTTTGTCAAAGACGCAATTAAGCAGGGAGCCCGCGGTATTATTATAAGCAAAGACAAGGCAGGCGATCTGTTCCGCCCCGAATGGCAAAAAAAAAGAATTGTTTGCGTTGCTGTAAACGATACGACCGGATCTTTAGGCGATCTTGCAGCTTTTATCCGCAAACATTTACACGTTTTAGTCGTGGCGATTACAGGTTCAAACGGCAAAACTACAACCAAGGATATGACTGCGGGTGTTATTTCCAGGCGTTTTTGCACCTTGTCGACCAGTGGAAATTTCAACAACGAGATAGGAGTTCCGCTGACGCTGCTTAGACTTAACCGCTCGCATCAATGGGCTGTACTGGAGCTTGGCATGAACCACCCGGGTGAAATTGCAAGGCTGTCTGAAATTTGTGAACCCGACATCGGTGTAATCACAAATATCGGCCCGGCACATCTTGAAGGGCTGGGAACCATAGAGGGGGTCATGCATGCCAAGGGGGAACTGCTGGAAAAAATAAAGTCAAACGGCACTGCGATTCTAAATGGGGATGATCCGAGGATTTTGTCGCTTTCCAAAAAAACTTTACGGAAAGTGTTTTTGTTCGGATTGTCAAAAAATGCTGATGTCAGGGCGCATTCAATAAAAGAAAAGGGTGCTGAAACTTTTTTCACTCTGGCTCTGCCGGGTGAAAGTGTTTCAGTCAACCTGAAAGCCCCGGGTCTTTTTATGGTTTCAAATGCTCTTGCTGCGGCGGCTGTGGGGCATCTGGCAGGATTGTCCGCACGGGAGATTAAATCCGGTCTTGAAAATTTCAAACCGGCCGGGGGAAGAATGAACATAGTTAAAACAAACCGGGGGTTTGTTGTTGTAGACGATACATATAACGCGAATCCTGTCTCCATGGAGGCGGCGATAACAACGTTTAAGTCGTTAAAAGGCGATAAAAAAGGAGTCCTTGTAGCCGGCGATATGCTTGAACTTGGGAAGCAATCCGAAGCGATGCACAAAAAGATCGGTCTGTTGTCCGCAAAATCAAAGATTGCAAGGCTCTACGCCACAGGCAATTTTGCAGAGGCTGTAACAGAAGGCGCAAAAAGTGAAGGGATGGACAATGGCGATACTTTTACCGGGGAACCCGATGAAATCCTTTATGATTTAATAAATTGGATAGGGCCGAAGGATTGGGTGCTGGTCAAGGGTTCCAGGTCAATGGGCATGGAAAAGATAGTTAAAGGGCTAATTGACTGGGGAAATAGTTAGCACCTGAACGAAAACTGCTGTTTCCCACAATTTAAAGCGTTAGGAATAAAGCTAAAAAATGTTTTATCACTTATTATATCCGCTTCATACAAAAATATCGGCTTTTAATGTATTTCGGTACATTACGTTCCGGACTATCTACGCGGGCCTGACCGCACTTTTGATCTGTTTTATTTTAGGGCCGTGGGTTATCAGAAAACTTGGCGAAATGCAGGTAGGGCAATATATCAGAGAAGATGGCCCCCAGTCACATCACAAAAAATCCGGGACACCGACAATGGGCGGAGTGCTGATCATTTTTTCGGTTGTTGTATCGACGCTGCTTTGGGCCAATTTGGCCAATTACTATATTTGGATACTCCTTATGGTTACAATCGGTTTTGGCGCTATAGGCTTTATTGATGATTACCTGATGCAGGTTAAAAAACGGAGCAAAGGATTAAGCGCAAAGAAAAAGTTTTTTATGCAGGTTATACTGGCGGTTATAGCCGGAATCCTTGTTTGTTTATGTTCGGACTTTCCCACACGCGTAACAATACCTTTTTTTAAAACTTTTTCACCGGATATCGGATGGGGATATATACTTTTTGCGGCGTTTGTAATTGTCGGAACCTCAAATGCCGTTAATCTTACAGACGGTCTTGACGGCCTTGCCATAGGCTCTGCGATCATAGCAGCGACTACATACATGGTTTTATCCTATATGGCGGGACATGTTAAAATCGCCGATTATTTGCAGATAACTTATGTCGCAGGCAGTGGTGAACTATCTGTCTTCTGTGGAGCTTTGGCCGGAGCAGGATTAGGTTTTTTATGGTTTAATGCTTATCCGGCGCAAATTTTTATGGGCGATGTAGGGTCTCTTTCCATAGGCGCTGCCATAGGCGCTGTGGCTGTTATCACAAAACAGGAGATATTGCTTATACTGGTTGGCGGGCTTTTTGTAATAGAAGCCTTGTCGGTAATTTTTCAGGTGGGGTTTTTTAAAGCTTCAAACGGTTACAGAATTTTTAAAATGGCGCCTATACACCATCATTTTGAATTAAAGGGATGGGCGGAATCAAAAATAATTGTACGATTCTGGATAATCTCAATAATTCTGGCGCTTATTTCCATAAGCACGCTGAAGCTGAGGTAGGAAAGAATTATTATGGAAATAGCCGATAAAAATATTCTTATAGTAGGTCTTGGCAAATCCGGCGCTGCCTCTGCCCGTTTTTTAAAAAAACAGGGCGCCAAAGTTACTGTCACCGATATGGCAGATGAGCAAAAGTTAGGATTATACTTAAAAGAGTTAGATGGAATGAACATTACAATGGAACTGGGACAACACAGGATCGAAACCTTTAAGCAGGCGGATCTTATCGTGGTAAGTCCCGGTGTTCCTCACACCATTTTGCCGATAAAAAAAGCTAAGGAAAAAGGTGTGGCTGTAGTGGGTGAAATAGAACTTGCGGCCAGATTCATAAAAGAACCGATCGTCGCAGTAACAGGCACAAACGGCAAAACAACGACGACAAAACTCTTAGGAGAAATGCTTGAAAATTCAGGAATAAAGGTCTTTGTGGGCGGAAATATAGGGAATCCCCTGATTAATTATGTTGAAAAAGAAGAAAAAGCCCAAGTCATTGTAGCGGAAATAAGCAGTTTTCAACTCGATACCATAGATACCTTTAGACCAAAAGTAAGCGTATTGCTTAATATTACAAAGGACCATTTAGATCGTTATCCGGATTTTGAGGCATATGTCAAAGCCAAGGGCCGGATATTTGAAAACCAGAGAGAAGATGACACTGCCGTATTAAACGGTTCCGACCCTCTGATCCGCTTGCTATGCGAAAACATTAAGGCAAAAAAAGTCTTCTTTTCCTGTGATCAAGACGATGCCCCTGGTGAAAACGGAAAAGACGCAACAGTAATGGGTAAAAAAATTATTATCCGTCTTGCCGGAAACGGCATCAGGTCTATAGATCTTTCCTGCATGTCTCTTCCAGGCAGACATAACAAAGAAAATATTTCTGCCGCCTGTCTGGCTGCGCTGGCTGCCGGGGGAACCTTTGAAGGGATTGAACATGCATTGAAAAAATTTAAAGGACTTTCTCACAGACTTGAATATGTCCTGGCGATAAACGGCGTAAGCTATTTTAATGATTCAAAGGCAACAAACGTGGATGCAGTCGCTAGAGCTCTTGAATCTTTCAGCGCGCCGGTTATCCTCATCATGGGTGGCCGTGATAAGGATAACGATTTTAGCGCACTTGGAGATCTTGTGCGTCTGCATGCAAAAAAGCTCATCGTTATGGGAGAAACAAGCGAAAAGATCAAGTCGGCTCTCGCTTCCTTTGTATCGATAAATAGCGCATCTTCGATGGAAGACGCGGTTTTCCAGGCGTATCGTGAAGCAGCGGCCGGAGATATCGTTTTACTTTCTCCCGCGTGTTCAAGTTTTGACATGTATAACAGCTATGCAGAACGCGGCGAGCATTTTTGCCGGGTGGTAAAGAAGCTGAAATGAAAAAACAAAAAAGTAATGGCAAACCGGTTAAAAAGGCGATTAGTGAATCTGCTCCGCCTTATGATGTCAAGCTTCTGTTTTCCGTTCTTTTTCTTGTTGGAATAGGGATTGTAATGGTTTACAGCGCAAGTTCCGCTCTTGCTTTGAAAAAGTATGGAACCGGTTATTTTTTTCTGAAAAAACAGGCTTTTTTTTCCCTGTTAGGTTTTATGGCTTTAATTATCTGCAGGCGCATGCCGATAAAAGTTTACCGGGTTTCGGCATACCCCTTTCTTGCTCTTGCATTGATTTTTCTTGTTTTTGTGTTTGTTCCCGACTTTGGAGTTTCCGCCGGCGGTTCAACACGGTGGCTGCATTTCGGAACTTTTTCATTTCAGCCGTCGGAATTTGCCCGTTTTGCGCTGGTGATCTATCTGGCCTATTCGATAAGCAAAAAAGAGGATAAAATCAGAGAATTTTCCGTCGGTTTTTTACCTCATGTCATAGTACTTGTTATATTTAGCGGTCTGATATTTTTTCAGCCTGATTTCGGCTCCATGTTTATTCTCGGTATAATTACATGGATAATGTTATATGCGGGGGGCGCCCGCATCGTGCATCTTTTATCCCCGCTGTTTGTTTTACTGCCGGCATTATACTTGGTGATGATAAATGCGGAGTACAGGTTAAAACGGGTCATGAGCTTTTTGGATCCGTGGCAGTATCCGGCGGACGAAGGCTACCAGATTATCCATTCCCTTATGGCTTTCGGCACAGGCGGCATATGGGGCGTAGGAATCGGCAAAGGATACCAGAAGCTGTTCTATCTTCCCGAACCCCATACCGATTTTATCTTTTCCGTAATCGGTGAAGAACTCGGGCTTTTGGGTGTTCTGATTATCCTTGGACTTTACGTGTTGATTTTGTGGCGAGGGATAGTCGTAGCTATAAGCGCGATAGATCCTTTTGGCTCATTTTTAGCGATAGGACTGACAACGGCAATCGGTCTTCAAGTCTGCGTTAATATGGGAGTCACCCTCGGACTTTTGCCTACAAAGGGTCTTGCACTGCCCTTTTTAAGCTACGGAGGCACATCTCTTCTGATAAATATGGCATCCATAGGGATATTGATGAGTATAAGGACAAATTCATCCAGATGATATTTCGAGCTATGAGAATTGTAATCGCAGGCGGCGGCACAGGGGGGCATCTTTTCCCGGGTATTGCCATCGCCCAGGAATTTTTGGCGAGAAACCCGGAAAGCCGGGTTTTGTTTATCAGCAAGAGCAATCCTTCTTTGGCGTCTGTTTTGTCAAAAGCAGGTGTTATGAATAAAAGCATTACAGTTGAAGGTATCAAGGGCAGGGGGGTATGGCGGCAGGCATTGTCTATCGCAAAAATACCAGTGGGAGTATTTGAATCTATCCTGATATTAAAGCGATTCAAACCGGATCTGGCCATCGGCGTCGGCGGTTACGCTGCAGGGCCGGTGATTGCAGGAGCACGTATTTTAAGGATAAAAACAGCTCTTCACGAACAGAATGTTCTACCGGGTATGACAAACCGTATTTTGTCTTATTTTGTCGACAGGATATATGTTTCGTTTAACGGCAAAAAAACATTTTTATGCCCTGAAAAGGTTCTTGTTACAGGAAATCCCGTGCGAAAAGAGATACTCGGGTTTGCCGGGGAGAAAAAAAATATTAAGCGCGCTGATTTAAAGCAAAAACAGATTTTTTCCGTCCTGATTATGGGGGGAAGCCAGGGTGCTCACAGCATCAACAAGGCCATGATAAAAGCTTTGGAAAACATAAAGGGAAAAAGCAGATTTTTCTTTATGCATCAAACCGGAATACAAGATGAAAAAAATGTAAGGAATGCTTATTTGAGCCACGGTATTTCTTGTGATGTTCAGCCTTTTTTCAACGATATGGCGCAACAATACCAAAAAGCGGATTTAATTATATGCAGGGCGGGCGCAACGACCGTGGCGGAAATTACAGCTCTGGGGAAAGGCGCAATTTTTATACCGTACCCGTTTGCCGCTGATAATCACCAAATGTTAAATGCAGGCAGTTTGTCGAATGCCGGCGCGGCGGAAATGATTATTGAAAAAGACTTAAGCGGCTCTGTCATTGCAGATAGAATTAATTATTATGCATCAAACCCGGACACCATTGAAGCGATGGCATCCAGGGCAAAAAATTTCGGCAAGCACGATGCGGCAAAGGCTATTGTGGATGACTGTTATAAATTAACCGGCATCTGATAATCAGTACAGGTAATCAGTGGCCGGTTTTTTCATGCAACTTAACTATGGCCCATTAATAAGATAATGTACCTTAAAAAATATCACATACATTTTGTCGGAATCGGCGGTATCGGAATGAGCGGTATTGCCGAGCTCCTTTTAAACCTGGGTTACAAGGTGTCCGGTTCCGACGTAAAATCATCGGAGATTACCGCTCGTCTTGAAAGTCTTGGGGGCATCATATTTAAAGGGCATAGTCAAACCCAGATTCACGGGGCCGATGTTGTGGTAACATCATCTGCCGTAGGTTCTGACAATCCGGAAGTTATTGCGGCAAGACAGGCATCTATTCCTGTGATCCCAAGAGCCGAAATGCTTGCCGAACTCATGCGTCTAAAGTACAGCGTGGCGATTGCCGGTTCACACGGCAAAACAACTACGACCTCGCTTGTCGCTTCCGTCCTTGGTGAAGGGGGCCTTGATCCCACGGTAGTTATCGGGGGGAAATTCAAAGGCATAGGTTCCAATGCTCTTCTTGGGAAGGGAGATTATATTGTGGCGGAAGCTGATGAAAGCGACGGTTCATTTTTGAGATTTTCTCCAACGATTGCCGTGGTAACCAATATCGACAGGGAACACCTCGATTATTACAGGGACTTAAACGCCATAAAAGACGTTTTTTTGAGTTTCATAGACAAAATACCCTTTTATGGTCTTTCTGTCCTCTGCCTGGATAATGAGCCTATACAGGATGTTATACCTAAAATAAAGAAACGTTTTACAACTTACGGGATGAGTGCCCAGGCGGATTTCCAGGCAAGAAACGTGGTATTTGAAGGGCTTAAAAGCAGGTTTAGCGTTTATCACCTTGG
>JAUVKB010000137.1 GCA_030596405.1 Deltaproteobacteria bacterium | reverse complement strand
GATATGAACTTGATTTTTTATCCAATCCACCCCGCAGAGATATATTTTGGTGAATTTGCCATTCAACGTGCGGCATAAGTTATATACATTTTAATATTGAATTTTAACAGTATGTTATTGATTTAATATATAATAATATTAGCCTAAAATGTTCATAACTTGTTGATAAAATGTTGATAACTTTTCCGTATATCATTAACATACTGTTAAAATTCAATATTAATATGTTTATAACTTATGCCGCACGTTGAATGGCAAATTCACCAAAATATATCTCTGCGGGGTGGATTGGATAAAAAATCAAGTTCATATCCAGAGAACATTCAACAATCAGGCATGGTACGATGTCAAAACGGAAACATCAAACCGTAAAATTGACATAGGGCCTGCAATGATAACAGTTCTAAAAAAATGGAAACTTGCTTGTCTTCCAAGTAAGCTCGATTTGGTTTTTCCTAATAAAGCTGCTGGGCCAATAAATCATAATAACTTGGTCAATAGGCATTTTAATCCTGCTTTAAAGGCCGCTGGACTGCATAGAATCAGATTCCACGACTTAAGACAACCTATGCAAGCCTTTTGATAGAGCAAGGGGAAAATATCAAGTACATCCAAAGTCAGCTTGGTCATTCAAGCCCGACGGTTACTTTGAACATTTATGCACACTTGATGAAATCGGTTAATCAGGAAGCAGCTTGCAGGCTCGAAAATGTTATTTTTGAAACATCTGGTAGCAAAATGGTAGCAAAAACAAAAAGCCGGTTTTGACAACCGGCTTTAAGTCCTTGATTTTATTTGGTAGGCACGATTGGATTTGAACCAACGACTTCTACCGTGTCAGGGTAGCGCTCTCCCCCTGAGCTACGTGCCTACTATAAAACTTCGGAAAACGTCCCATCCTGCCTCCCTTGAGCTAAAACAACGATTAAACATTTTCCAAAGGTTTTTATTTTTAGAGTCGAACCGAATTATTAAAGTAAATAAAAAATTCATGGTCTTATGTCAAGGGAAATGAACTGTTTTTTGATTCTTTCCATATCCCTTTTTTCATCGCGTTTTTTTATGGCTTCACGCTTGTCATACTTGCGTTTTCCCCTGGCAAGAGCTATTGTTATTTTTGCCTTCCCCTTTATAAAATAAACCTTTAAGGGAATAAGGGAAAATCCCTTTTCATTTACCTTGCCTGCTAGTTTTTTAATTTCGTAGGAGTGCAGAAGCAGCTTTCTCGGCCTTTGGGGTTCATGATTTTCATAGTGGGCAAATGGGTATTTCCCGATGTGCATCTGGTAAACAAACACCTCGCCGTTTATAATTTTGGCATAGGAATCTTTTAGATGCGCACGACCGAGTCTAAGTGATTTAACTTCGGTTCCCAAAAGGACCATGCCGGCCTCGTATTTACCCTCAATAAGATAGTTAAATCTGGCCTTTCGGTTATCTGTAATAATTTTTATATGTTTTGTTTCCAATTGGTGATTATTCCTGAATAAACAGCAGGGATAGTTGTAAATTAAAATGAAATAACTTATTTTTTAAAGCACTTATAAGTATCGCTTCCTGGACAAAGGAGTCATCAAGTACCACATCTGCTCTCATAATACACACGATCATTTTTATGTCAAGCAAGTTAATTATCCAAAAACAATCCCCTAAAAAATATAAGGATATTCTGCATACTGTAATAAAAAGCTTTCGATTTCTGCCTGCAATGCTTCAGCCGCCAACCTTTTGGCTCCTTGTCGTAAAATATCGATTATGGGGTCATCAACAAATGCTTCTGGATTTTTAATTTCAATTACGTTATCATTAATTATAGTGTGTGTATCCTTGATGCCGGCGCGGTATTGCACCTGCAAAGACTGTGGCCGGGAAGTCTTGACTGATTTTGCCGTTAAATATCATGATTAAGATAATATTTATTGCAGGCGGTGTTTTTTAGCAGATCAATACCGGATGTGCAAGATACAATCTTCATTGAAAGGAGGTGGGTATTTATGTGTGAAGCAAATGCGTATCTTATAAAAAATGGGAGTGAAAAGATTATCATGGAGAATGTGGATATTATAAAACCAGAAGGTGAAAATATATATTTGGAGAATATATTTGGAGAGAAACTTGAGATAAAAGCGCACGTCAAGGAGATGAATCTGGTTGATCACCGCATTTTGCTGGTGGAAAATTAGACAGTCAGGTTGGCGCATCAAAAAAACAAGGAGGTTTTCCCATGTGTGAAGCCCATGCGTTTATCTTAAAAGACGGGAAAGAAGAAAAAATTTTGGAAAGTGTTGATTATGTGAAATGGGAGGGGGATCAGATCTGTCTGGTCAGTATCTTTGGCGAGCAAAAATTTTTCAAGGGCCGGCTCAAATTCTATGATAATACCCAAAAAAAGATTCTGTTTGAACCGCTTCAAGCCGGAAAAAATTGAATGCAACGGTTTATCAATAACCATTAAAAAAAAGGGTATGCGTATGCCGCAAGAGGCGCCTGTATTTAACGAGATTTATGAAGAATATTTGAAAAATAAGACAAAATAATGAAAAGCTGGTGGAAATCACGCGAGCGCAATTACTAAACGGGGGAAATGGCGATCTTCCTGATATCAAATTTTTATTATCTCCTATTATAAGCTGGAAAAAAGGCGGAATACCTCATGTCCCAACTGAATAACCCCATGGAAATATTCAAACTACTCAACAAATCAAATTGCAGGGAATGTAATAAAGCGACATGCCTGGCCTTTGCTGTCGCGGTGTTCAATGGCCAAAAACAGCTCAATGAATGCCCTTATCTTGAAAGTGATATAGTTGAGCGGTTTGGTGGAAAAATCGGAAAACAGACAACTATCGAACAGGATATGGATAAATTAGTGGGGCAGTTGAAAAGAAAAATAAGTACAATAGATCTTTCAGCATTAGCGCAGAGAGTGGGAGCCGGGTTTTCCGACGATAAATTGACGATCAAGGTTCTCGGCAAGGACTTTAGTGTTGATTCAAAGGGGAACTTTTCATCTGACATCCACGTACATCCATGGGTAACGATACCGGTACTTAACTATATAATAGACGGTGCGGGGATACCTGTTTCAGGGGAATGGGTTCCCTTCAGGGAACTGAAAAACGGGAAGACATGGCACCGGCTTTTTGGGCAAAGATGTGAAAAACCCTTAAAAAAGGTTGCTGATACCTATACGGATCTTTTTGAGGACCTGATTCACATCTTTAACGGAAGGCAAGTGGAAAATCATTACGCATCTGATATTTCACTTGTTTTGCATCCTTTGCCGAAAGTCCCAATCCTGATTTGCTACTGGAAGCCGGAAGACGGACTTGAATCGAGTCTTAATATTTTTTTCGATTCAACAGCGGAAGACAATCTCAACATTGAATCCATCTATGCTCTTGGCGCCGGGCTTGTGATGATGTTTGAAAAAATCGCTTTGAGACACGGTATGCAATAATTATTTTGGAATCAAACAAGCCTGACTCAAAAAAAGCAGGTTCTTAACATTTTATTATTCATTCATTATTTACTTGAAAGCTGTTTTTGGACAAGAGGGAATTCAAGTATTTTTTAACTCTTTTGTTATGCGACCGTCTTTAATATTGTACAGCGGAATCCGGCTGTCAATATCCTTGAAAATATCAATCGTTTCAGGATGACAGGTAAAAAAGAGTATCTGAAGATCTTTAGATAATTCCAGGATGGTTTTTGCCGTATTTTTGGCGCGGCCCGGGTCAAAATTTACTAAAATATCATCCATGATAACCGGCAGGGATCCGCTGTTTTCCGCCCGGTTTTTTATGTATCCAAAACGCAAAGCCAGATAAAGCTGCTCTGCCGTTCCTCTGCTGAGTTCCTCAGGTTGTTTCCGTTTTTTTAAAGATGTTACGGCCTCAACGGTATTTTTTCCGATAGGGCAAACAAGTCCCTCATAACGTGATTCAGTAATTTCTCTAAAAAAGATGCCGGCATTTAGAATTGTCCCGGGCTGCTGTTCTTTTTCAAACTTTTTCTTTGCTTTGTTAATAAGGTAGCCGGCCACGGCAAAGCGGGCCCATTCAAGACTGCTTTGTTGAATCTGCGCAAGTCCTGTTTCCTCATCATTTCTTAACATGGTGATATCATCCGCCGATTTCATGGCTTCGATCTTCTGTTTTAATTCAGCCTTTTTATTTCTCAGTTCTTCAATATTACGTTCAATATTTTCTGATTCCTGGGCCAGTTTTTCGCTGCTTATCCGTATCTTGTCTCTCGTAAGTGTCTTAAGGGTTTTTTTGATAAGAGCCGTGTCTGATTCTCCTGAAATTCGTCGAATATTCTGTTCGGTTCTTTTAATCTCGTTTAAAAGTTCTTTTCTTTCTGAAAAGAGATGCCCTTTTTTAAAAAATTCATCTTTATTGTCTGTGCCGCTTTCCTGGAAAAGTTTTTTTATCTGTTTATTACAATCCATCACTTGTTTCCGGGCCGATTTTAATTGAGATTTAGTTATTTTTATCTGACTTTTAATGCGGTTTTTTTCACGCAGGTTTCCCTTGCTGATGTCAAGTTCGGAAACGAGCCCGCTTACAACGACAGCGGTCTTTTCAGCATCGGTATGCGTTTGTCCAAGCCTGCCCATGATTTCATCAACGCTTTTCCGATAACTGTTGATGCTGTTTTCCAGCTTGCTGATTTCAGCCTCAATCCTGTCTTTTGCGTCGATTTTTTCCAGGCACTTACCGATTTTGTCAAAGGCTTCAAGCGCAGTTTTTGGCGACAGGTTATCAGGCATCCCTTTTTCTGTGAGCCATGTTTTCCATTCACTAAGAGCTTTGGATTTTGTTTTGTCAAGCTGATATAAAGTTTCTTCGGCATTTTTAAGAGCCTCATGCCGGTCTGCTGCTGTTTTGCATTTTTCCTTATAAGTCTGTTGTGCGAGACGGTGTTTTTCCCGCTGTTTTTCCTCCTGCTGAAGCCGCGGGAAAAGGTTGTCAACAGCAGAAAGAAGGTCATGGGAAGAACCTTTGCAAGGTTCAGCAAGATACGGCACTTTTTCTGCCAGCGCAAAATAGTTGTTAATCGTCTGTTCCATTTTGCATATTCTGTTTTTTAAAATGTTAATGTTATTTAACTGCCTACGGCAGGTTTCAACCTTGCTGAAAATAACCGTCACCAGCGCGGGCGTCAGATCGGTATTTAAGTTGTTTTTTCCCAGAAATTCTTTCCATCTGTTTTTTATAATTTGTAAAGACTCTCTGAGTTGGGCGATATTTTTTCCGGCATTATCGGTTTTTGCTGATAATTGCTCAACATCCGCGTTAAGGCTTTGCGCTTCTTCTGCAAGACGGCATTGCAGTTCAAAAGCGAGAATATCTTCTTCAGTCTGATTATAGAGAGCATTAAGATGGTCAAGTAAAACCGGTTCAGGCAGATTTATCTCTTTGGCTAAACAGGCGATTTTTTTGTCCAGTTCCAGAACCTGTCCGCATATTGCGTCAAGCGCTGTTTGAATCAGAGCAATCTGATTTTTTATATGACCGCACCTGGCGAGAGATCTATTGACAAGACGGCAAGAAGCTGCAAACACAATGGCCGCTATAAAAAAAATACAGCCTGTCACGCCTGCAGCAACAGGTTTGCCAAGCAATGCCAGCCCGCCTGGAACCGATATGCATAAAACAATCGATATTATTGTCAGGCATTTTAGCAATCCGGGTGAGATGTTTATGGGAAAATTTTTCGAACCGTCAAGTTCCTCTGTTTTATCTGAAAACCTTTCCTGCTGGTGTGTTTTTTCAAGATCGAGTTGATTATGGTTTAAAAGGTTCTTTCTTAAATTATTAACCGATGATTTGCGATGGCCAAGTTCATCTTTGTATGAATTTGGGTGTTCTGGAAAG
>JAUVKB010000197.1 GCA_030596405.1 Deltaproteobacteria bacterium | reverse complement strand
CATTATCGCAATGCGTGGATGGCTTACGTCACACAGGCCGGGGTCGCCATAGGTCTTGCTCAACTGGCCCAGCGCCAGTTCCCTGAAATCGGCGTATATTTAAACACCATTGTTCTGGCGGTTATTGCCATTAATCAGATTGTGGGGCCTATTGCATTCAAAGCTGCTTTAAATCTGGTTGGCGAGGCAAGAAGATGCTGAAAAATTTGGAGGAAGGGGGGACGACCTTAAAATTGATACTCCATTATTCTGTGTGGAAAAGGAAGAATAGCCAAAAAAAGCTTGACAATAATATTTTAGATTCATATAATTTTAATAGGTAAAGTTAATTTTAATAGCTCTAATTAAGGCCAAGCTCTATGAATGATATCCAAATAAAAGGCGACAATGCCCCGGAAAAGCCGTTAACGCCGGCGATGGAGGATTATTTGGAGGCTATTTTTAATCTTGGCAAAGAAAAAAGAGTTGTTCGCGTTAAGGATATCGCCAAAAGGCTTGGCGTGAAGATGCCTACGGTTACCAGCATGCTGAAATCTCTCAGCAAGAGGGGATTGATAGATTATGAAAAATACGAGTATCTGGAACTGACGGAAAAAGGGACCGTTGCGGCTGGAGAAGTCGACAGGAAACATCATGTTTTGCGCAAGTTTTTAACGGACATCTCAAAAATAGATCATGAAAAAGCCGATAAAGAAGCCTGCAGGATGGAACATGCAGTCACTGGACATACACTGGATAGATTTGTCGATTTTATGGATTTTCTTCAGTTTTGTCCCAGGGCGGGTTCGAGATGGCTTGAATATTTTGATGAATACCTCCAGCAGGGCGGGGATAGAAAAAAATGTCTGGCGAGGATGGAAGAATTTACGGATCAGTTAAAGGACGTGATTGAAATTGATAAAGATAAGGCAAGGGGAATATGATGACGCTAAACAATGTTGAGCCCGGAAAAGAGGTCAGCCTTGTATCGATAAGCGGCGGCCGGGGAATTATATCCAGGCTCAGCAGTATGGGCCTGGTGCCCGGAGTAAAGATTACTGTTTTAAGCAGGAACGGCCACGGGCCTGTTATGATTTCAAACAAGGAATCTAGGCTGGCAATAGGCAATGGGATGGCTCAGAAAATCAGTGTAGTGTAAGTTTGTAGTTTTTTTTTGCCCAAAATATTAGATACTTCTAATATAAATAGCTATCCTAAATAAGAAAAGAGCAGTAAAACCATGATGAAAATTATTGATAAAAGAGACCTTATAGAAGTTATTTATCAAAACACGGAGGATCTGCGCCAAAAAATAGATACGCACTGCCTTCTTATGGCCGCCCTGCTGGAACATGTCCCTGATTCGGCTTTTAATTCGGCTTCCGCTCATAATCCGGATATCAAAAAAACGGGCATGCAGCCGCTAAATCCCTGTTTTTTTTCTCCCGGCTTTTTTGGCGGAAACCAGTTGAAACAGGTGATCAAAGAGGCCATAGAAGTTTTGGAAGAGACTAAAAAATCTTTTAAATCAAAAAGGTTGGAGATTTTGCGCAAGAAGCTCACACGGGCGCTGATAGAATCAAAATAAGCAAACAGGCAAGGTGTGAAGAAGACAGAGTAAACATAGAGGAGGGCTGACAATCAGCAATTAGGCGGATAGCCATCAGTCTAAAAAAATACAGGTATGTTTTACGGTTTTCCCGGAAGGTTATCAAGGGAAAAAAGTGAAGGCGTAACTAATTGGTTAAATAAATCGGTTTAATAAATCTGGTTTAATTGGCAATTAATTGCGCCTTTTTTGTCGGCTTTGAAGATGAAACAGGCATAACAAAAAAACGAAAGGATTTTTCATGAAGAGTACAAATATGAAGACTGCAGACGTTAATGTTTCAGGCGAGATCGATTTTAAACCGGAATTCACGCGGCCCGGTTCAGTTAAGATTGGTTCAGTTAAAATTGGTTTGGTTAAAACCGGTTTGTGTGAATTTGTTCCCGATTTTGAAAACATGCTGGTGAAAAACCGGATGCTGAACTGGAAACAGTGCGCGCGCAAAAAATCAGATTTAAAAGTTGAACAAAATGAATCGGTGGAAGACGAAAAAAAAACCGATACGCGTCTTCGCGCATGGTCGATAGATCCGAATTTGAAATGTCCCGTTGTCGGGACATGTATGAGCATGAAAGAGCAAAGGAAGCTTTTGAAAAAAACAGGCCGGACAATCAAAAATCTTAGCGATTGTCAGGTGCACCATGCATTTGTGAACGCCATGTTAAGTAAAAACGATCTTTCCGTCTGTGTTGATCAACATCTTGACAAAAAGTTTAAAAAAGAGATGCCCGAATTTTTCAATATCGACAAGGCGCTTTTTTTAAAAACATGGGCAAAAGCTTATAAGGAAGGTGAAATAGAAGGGCTTTTATGGGTGGCTGCCGTAAGGCCGGATCTTACTTGTGAAGATAATTTATCTATTTTTGAAGATGTTCATATGCTGATGCATATAAATGCGGAGCAAAACAGAAAACAGAGAAGGCAGTTTTGCTTTCAGCAAAAAGAGAATGAAAAATTGGCGCAAAAGGCAGCCAAAACGCGCGGCGCAATAAAGGCGTTAAAAAAAGAAAATGCCGGGGCGCTTAATAAATGTACTCTGCTTGAAAAAGAGAAGAAAAACCTGGAAGACGAACTGTTGAAATTGCGCCGGATCATGGAAGAACCCGGCAAAGAATTTGGCGGTGATGCAAAAAACAGTAAATTAAAGGACGATTTGCAAGGATTGGCAAAAGAGATAACAGATTGTCGGCAGAGGATTAAGGCTCTTGAAGAACAGAATAATCGTTTAAATTCCAAACTTGCCAGGCAGCGTGAAATAAACACCGGTTTAAGAGAGGAAACGGAAAAAGTCGTTTCGCAGATTTCATTGCTGAACCGGTGCGATGAGAATTGTCCTTCGTTTGATCTTTGCCGCAAAAGGATATTGATCGTAGGCGGCATAACAAAGATTGAGTCTTTATACCGCAAGTTGATTGAAGAAAACGGCGGAATATTTGAATACCATGACGGCTACATGAGCGGAGGGGTGAAAATGCTTGAGAACAGGCTGAAACGGTCGGACGTGGTATTTTGCCCGGTCGATTGCAACAGTCATGTTGCCTGCCTGACCGTAAAAAAGCTCGGCAAGAAGCATAAAAAGGATGTCCGCATGCTTGCAGGTTCCGGCTTGAGCGCTATTTCACATGCGCTGAGTGAATGCGGCAAAGACGCGGCATGCTCAATCAGGAATTAAAGAGGACAAAGAGGTGGGAGCAACCCCATGTGATTGCCCGTTTTGCTCAAGAATAACAACGATTTTGTAAAAATTTTATAAAGGAGAAAACATGCGCGCAAATTTTGGCATCAAATTAAATAAAAGCGACGGCAATATGTTTATAGATTTAAAGGGTGATTTTGACGGCAACACCGCATGGGAACTGGTAAACAGGATCGCGCTGGAATACGACGGGAGCGGTATGATCTTTATCAACACTGAAAAGGTTGAAGATGTGGTCCCGTTTGGCGGAGCGTTGCTTGAAAACCTGATTTGCAGCAGTACCCTTCCAAGAAACAGGATGGTTTTTGAAGGAGCAAAAAGATTGATGATAGATCCGGCGTTTGCATAACAAATTTAAAAACCAAATTTGAAATCAGGGGGCATCATGAACATCAAAGGCATAAAGCAAACTTTTACCGATCGTGTTCTTTTGGGGAAACAGTCCGGGCGGGAAGCATTTGTACGACCATTTGCCAAGTCTGTTGCCAAGTCTGTTACTGGTTCGCTTATTCGGCCCGGATACATTAATTACGGTTCATTCATAGATCAGAAAAACAGCTTGCAGGCAAGGCTGAAAGCTGAAATCGACAGCGCGATAAAAGGAGGCGGGTCATGATGCAACTAGTTGATAAGATGGATAAGATG
>JAUVKB010000217.1 GCA_030596405.1 Deltaproteobacteria bacterium | reverse complement strand
TGGCATTCGGAAATATCAACTTTGGATGATGATGCCTGCTCCAAAGTGCGCGCAATCCCGATAAGGTGAGATCAGGCAATGGTACCAACCGATCTTTATGTCCTTTCCCGCGACGGATATGGACTCGAAGGATTTGGAACTCAAAAACAGGAGAACTACTGCGCATCATTGTGCCGCTTTTAAGGGGCCGACTGACAATAAATAATGAAGGGCTCTATCGCACTGAGGGCGAGGGGCTGGAATGTCTAAGCTACTATGACCCGAATGAACACAACCTGTTATGCACCCTCTGGAAGGCCGAAGACCTGCCCGGGCTCATGGAGGCTTCGTAATTCGGGATTAATACCCATGCGTAACAGGCTGTTTGGGTCTCAGGCAAAAGTTTAGCCGGCCGTTTGCGCATATCCTCCCGATCCCTGTCATTTATGAATATCTTTCGGCGCTCGATTCCACGGATACAGAATCTAACAACGTCCCCGGAACCTAAAAAAGACTTCATAAACGGTGAGCGTCTGTAAATTTTTTCAGCGATACTTCCAGCAGCAGCCTGGAATAATATTCGTATAAACCTGCTTTGAGTGCAAAATATTTTGCCCTGGCCGTTGCAAGGTCGGCTATGGCACGGCTCAGCTCATCCATGGAGGCAAGTTGATTGTCGAATCTACCCCTTGTAAGCCGGTAAAAAGCTTTCTGGGCTTTAAACCGTTTGTCTGCGGCACATAGCTCCTCCTGAAGCGATTTGAACGCCAAATAGCTGTTTGTAATTTCAGTGCGGATCTGTTGTTTATAGTCGTTGTATAAATGTTTAACCATAACGGCATTTTGTTTTGCCGCCGCAATTTTATTTCTAGTGGTACACCCGTCGAACAGATTATATGAAAATATAACTCCGGCAGAGCTTTTGTTTTTGTTGGTAAAATCGTCGCCATCGATATCCATGCCGTCGCCTGTCCTTTTTGCCTGAGCAAAAAGAGAAATCTCAGGATAGTTGCTGCTTTTTGCTATGGTAATTTCATGCTCTTTTATTTCAAGCGCAAGCTGTAAGGCTTTGATGTCTTCTCTTTCCTGTAACGCCTCCTTAATTAAACCGCTCAGATCAAGGTCTTGATAATCCGGCAGACCTTCAACATTGTTTATCTGCGTATCGACAAAATAGGATAGTTGATTGAGCAGCATCTTTTTTTTGTTTTTTGTATGAATCAGATCCGCTTCAATTTCATGGGCGCCGGCTTTGATATTATAGACTTCCGAAACAGGTATAAGCCCTTTATCATAAAATCCTTCAGCTTTTTTCATGCTTTCTTTAGCCGCGTCAAGAGCTCTGGTTTTGGCTGTTATCGCCTGTTTTGCGGCAACAGTTTGAGTGTAGAGCGAAACAATAGACATGTTTATTTGCCGTTTTACGTCCTGTTCTTCAAGGCCCGCCTTAAGAGACTCAAGCTTTGCCTTATCAATAGATGCTGTTACGGCAAATCCTTTAAAAAGGGGGTACGACAAAGTAAGAAAGCCTTCATAGTTATTTTGAGGCCCTATTTGCCATTTTTTTGGCCCCATCGGCATATCGGGATACATTACCGGCTTGTCCTGCAGGTAAGTGGCGTTGTATCCCAAATCAAGCCTTGGGTAGTTTGCGCCTTTTGCAGCCTGATAAGCTTTTAATAAGCTTTTTGTTTTTGCCCCGGCGGCTTTTAACTGCAAATTGTTTTCCGCTAATTTTATAATTTCTCCCAAATTTTGGGCAAAAAGATTTTTTCCGCTAAAAGTAAAAAAAATA
Source organism: Deltaproteobacteria bacterium (assembly GCA_030596405.1). Lineage (GTDB taxonomy): Bacteria > Desulfobacterota > Desulfobacteria > Desulfobacterales > JAUVKB01 > JAUVKB01. The sequence goes on along the minus strand of JAUVKB010000217.1, from coordinate 1,585 downwards.
CCGCTTGAAATTATTGTTAACAGTATTATTCGACACTTCATTATATTTTACCTTTTTTCAGTAATACTGACATGTTAAAAAAGTTTCCCGATTTTTCGGAATCCATACCAGAACAGGCCGCCTCCCAGGACAATAACGCCCGCAAAATATTTCCACAAATCTACCAGTTCCGTTCCCCTGAAAAAGATGCTTTCACTTCCCTGAATATAATAGCGCAGCGGTGATAAAACTGAAAGACACTCTAAAATTGGGTGCATAGCATAAACCGGCGTCCATGCGCCGCTGAGAAATAAAAGCGGCATCATGATTAAAACTGCAAGCTGTGCTACCTGCATGACATTACGGGCAACGGAAGCTATAAAAAGCCCAAGACCCGCGCTGGTAAAAGCATAGAAAAAGGTAAGCAGCATAAAAACTGAAAAAGAACCGTTCATCGGAAGATCAAAAATTCCAAACAGGACAATACCCGTACTTATTATAGTGCCTGCCATTACGATAATTACCTGGGACAAACTTTTGGCCAAAATAACATGCCCCGGGTTTACAGGCATCAAAAGCATGATATCCCAGGTTCCGTTTTCTTTTTCTTTAACAAAAATAGCCGCGGTTAAAATAACGGATAAGAGCGTTATGATGGATAAGAGTTCGGTTAGAGCCATAAAATATCTATAATCGGTATTAGGATTAAAGAGCTTGTGGATCTGGATTTTTACAGGGGCGGACGGCAGGGTGTCCTGAAATGCTATAATAATATGCTGAATATAACTAAACGCCAGAAAACTCTGGGTCGATGCCGTTGCATCCAGCAGCAGATTGATTGTCGGGTCATTTTCGGCATAAAAACGTTTTTCAAAATCGCTCTCAAATACAATCCCTGCCATAATCTCTTTATTACGGATAGCGCGCATCATTCTTTTTTGGGAAGTAAAATGGACCGGTTTTTTAAATTGCGGATCATGCAGGTGCGAAAGTATTTTATTACTTACAAAACCGGGAGAATAATCTACCACCCCGACACTCACATTCTTCGCATCTAAATTGATTCCGTTGCCGGCTATATAGATATCCGCGGTAAAAGAGTAAACTACCACAAACAGCAAACCATAAGATCGCAAAAATTCAAGCAGTTCTTTTCCGATAATTGTTAAAAAGGCTCTCATAAAATTTTTTTCTTTAAAAAAAACGACCCTACGCTAAGCAAGAAAACTGCATATCCCACCAAAATGGCAAGATATAGCAGGTTTTTACCTGCATTCAATCCGTCTCCCACCAAAAAGACATCATAAAGAATATGGGTAAAATACATCACCGGATAGATATGTGCTTGGATGATCGATTCACCCTCCATTGAACTGATCGGCATGAGCATCCCTGAATATAAAAAACCCGGGATAATAGTAATAATCAAGGTTAAAACAAGAGCGACAATTTGTGTAGAGACAACAATTGATACCAACAGACCGATGGAAAGACTGATAACAACATATAATAATGAAGAAAAGACATAGAGTGAAAAACTGCCGCAAAACGGCACATCAAAAAGATATATCGCCCATAAAAACAGAATAAAAATATTAAGACTGTG
>JAUVKB010000106.1 GCA_030596405.1 Deltaproteobacteria bacterium | reverse complement strand
CCACCAAAACATAAACCAGCGTAATCCAATAACAATCGGAACCCCGAGTCCTGACAAGGATTTCGGGGTTTTTGTTTCAGGCGAGTTCCAATAAAATCCATTGACATACCGTCATGCCGCTGAAAGATACCGATATTTGTAACGCCAAGGTAAAAAAACTCTTATCCATTATTTTTGCAATATAGCGTTGTTTAGGACTGGATGGCTTGTCGGATATGGTTGTCGCAAGTTTTCCTTCTTTACTAAGCGAATTCAGTATCTCTTTTCAAAAATAATCACGATTTTTAAGGTCGAGAAACGACTGAATCTCATCACGACTTCGTGGTTCTAAACAGAATTGGAGTACTTTTTCAGCTTGCATGGCAGCTTGTGATTGAAGCCCTCGGTAAAAGGCAACACAAGCCGAATGAAATTGGGTGTAAAATGGTAAATAGTGCGCGGGCAATGCTCCAAAATACGCGGTACTCCTGAACCGAGTTGTTCCACCAAATCGAGATCATAAAAAATACGCATGAGCTCTTTATTTTATGGCTGGATACTGTTAGAATTAGTTTATAAAAAAACGGCTAACCGGGGACAAGTCGATTAGCCGTAATGGGGAGAAAAAAGACTGAGAAATTTCTCATTCTTTCCTGTTACCCTATAAAAGAAGCAAAATGCCGGCCACATCGCATAAAAAAATAAAAAATTTTGGTGTTCAGCTATATTTGTATCTTTTTCAATAAGTTAATAACTTATTGAAAAAGACGCTTATTTTATTTTATATGTTTAATTGTTGCCGCCGCAGCAGAAAGATTCAATTTTTTTTACCATACTCATGATAAATATTAAAAACGTTTTGTTTTTAATAGCTTTATTCATTATTTTGCTATGCTCAAATATGTTCAAAATTTTGAACCCAATCGTATATATTTTACCCTTCACACTTTAACTTCTTAATATTTAATAATAAATTATGGTTCAGGCTTTTGAACATTGATAATCCCATAAAAAATTAACCCGAATTTAAGTTGGATTATGCAGAGGGTAAAAATTCTTACCCCTTTAACATATACAATATAGTTATTGGCAATACCGTTAACTTAATCGTAAACACAAAGGAAAATTGAAAAATTTTACGTTGCTTATAAACCGATTTCTTAATTCAACGGCATTGTAGTTATTGGATCAAACTACATACCGTTGCTCCTGGATGGATATCTTTTTTAGATCTGATTATAAGGGTAGTAGCTGTGGTCTGTTCGATATGCAGGACAAGCAGTCCGCCTATTTCAATCGGGGTAAGAAAAACCTCTTTTCCGTTTATCTGTTCCTGCTCCTGATAATATATGCCATACCACTGGCCTGTCTTAATACCGTCTTTTTCCCCCTTGTTTATAAACGCTATATTATGATCTCCCATAATATTTCTATGTTCCTCAGATATAATAATTTCTCCGTTAAGCCCTTTTTTACTCTCAACCAGGGTGATTTTGGGTGACCGCGGTTTGTAAGGTATTAAACAATCATCTATCTTAACGGTTCGGAACAATTTAACCACCTTTCCTAAGGCAAAATCCGGCTCTTTTTTTATGATTTCAACTATACCTGTTATATAATATTGGGTTCCGATAGTCGCTTTTGTTTTTTTGTCAATTACCGGCTCCATCACCCTGTAAATTGTGTACATATCTCCAGGCACAAAGCCATTGTTTCCTTCCGGTTTGATATATATCACGTCTTCCGTGCCTATAATTTCTTTATCTTCAATCGCCTTGAATATTAACCCGCTGGGGCTTATGGGAATCTCTTTAATAAACCCTACGCTGTCAATTGCCGGATAGTAATAATAAGGTCGTTCGATAACCATCTCTTTTTCTTGCAAAACACTTTTTACTATATCCGTTTCAGATAGACTTCCCCTCCCTTCTTTGAGGAATAAACGTATCCGCTCTCCCGGGTAAATCCAATGGGGATTTGGAATCTGGCTATTTTCATGCCAAAGATCAGGCCATTGCCATGGTGAATCAAAAAATCGCCTTGAAAGGTCCCAGAGCGTATCTCCCTTTTGAACGGTGTAGTAAAACCCTGCTTCGTATTTAACAGGGTTTTCATTTGCCTCAGCAAGATGGCAAAATGAAAAAGTAATAATTGCGGTTAATATACACAAACACCTGATTGACGCCACTTTGTTTACGAAAAGCATCATAGCACCCCGTTTTTTTTCTTTTCTTATTGTTTAAGCTGATTGAATCTATCAAAAAAATCATTTTCCCTGAAAATTTCCTGCCCCGTCACAGATCATCCCCCAAAGCTTTTACCAGACGGCGACCTTTAAGGTAAAATTGAAAAAATTTTACCTCGCGTATAAACCGATTTCTTAATTCAACTGCATCAAGTCTAAATCTTATAAGTTTATAATCCGCCGGTTTTGCCAAGCGATTCCCTAAAGGTTCGATAGAACAGCTTGTTATCGGCAATACCCCGCTTGAGGATTTTCTCTATTTCATCAATATTTTTTAGATTAACAACGAGGTTAACGCTCTTATTAAAGGCAATCATATTGTCCATGGTTCGGAAACGACCGGTTACAAGAACAACGAATATTTTGCGGCGTGTGTCCATTACAAGCCTTTCCAGATACTTTAGAACATTGTTCTCCTCAGGATCATCGGTGCCGAACAGCTCGCTGATCACTATCAGATCAAAAATATGGAAACGCATCTGCTTTAAGGCTTTTATGGGTGATTTTGCTTCCGTGGTATGATATCCCATGTTTTCCAAAGAGGCTCTGATATTTGCCCGTATATCCGGGTCAGGTTCACACAACAGGGCTGTCTCTACACCCTCTTCCACAAAGTCAAAAGGCTTTTCAGAAGCGTCATATGTGCTGGCGGCTATTTCATCGATTACGGTTTTTTCTGTTGAGGACCCTGCTCTTTTGGTATCTGGCCGTGTATCGATAAATATTTTGTTTTTGCACTTAGGACAGGCAAGAGAAAAAACCCGGCCCCTTGGAACTTTTTCGTCCGGGATTTTAAAGTTAACCTGGCATTTATCGCATACTACATCCATGTTAATCTCCTCTTATTTGGTCGGATTCTAAGTGGTCCCGTAATTCATATCCACCTCGAGATTTTCAATATCCGTAGTGGCCTCACCTCGACGGCTCTTGACCGAGTCGATCCCACGACCGACTATCCCTTTGCGTGAGGCATAGGTTATGGCTGTCTCTTCGGTAATAAAGCCCTTTTCGTACAAATCTATAATGTAATCGTCAAAAGTAATCATTCCGAAAGTTTTGCCTGCCTGTATTATTTCGTAGAAAGTTTTGCCTTCGGATTCTCCGTGTAAAATCGTATCTTTAACGCGAAGATTGGTTCCCATAATTTCAAAGGCCGCCACCCGTCCCCCGCCGATCTTGGGAAGAAGTCTTTGACATACTATCCATCTGACGGTATCGGCAAGCCGGATACGTATCTGATTTTCCTCCTCCGTACTGAACATGCCGAGTATACGGTTAATTGTCTGACCGGCATCAACAGTGTGGAGAGTACTCATAACCAGATGGCCTGTCTCCGCAGCGCTTAGGCCGATTTCAACTGTTTCTCTGTCACGCATCTCGCCCACCAGGATTACCTTGGGTGCCTGACGGAGGGCTGCCCTGAGACCATTGGCAAAGATGTCGAAATCTTTTCCCATCTCCCGCTGGTTGAAGGTGGACTTTTTGTGGGGATGCTGGTATTCAACAGGATCTTCAAGGGTTATAATATGAACGGAGCTGTCCTCATTAATCTCGTTTAAGATTGCGGCAAGAGAAGTTGTTTTCCCGCTTCCCGTAGCGCCGGTAACCAGAATAATCCCATTTTTTTCCAGGCTCATCTTCAGGAATGCTTCGGGTAGCGCAAGTTCCTTGCAGGTAGGAATTTTGGTTTCGAGTTTTCGCAGAACAATCGAATAATTACCCTGCTGGGAAAAAACATTCACCCTGAAACGAGCCTTTCCTGGAAGTTCATAGGACAAATCACACGAGCCTTCTGTCAAAAGATCCTCGGTAAGGCGCCGCCTCTGGCTAATAAGGTTCAGGGCAAAAATTTCAGTCTGAAACGGCGTAAGTTCACGGAATGAGGAATCGATGTCAACTTCTGCAAGCTGTCCTGAAGTCTCCACCTGAAAAGGTTTGCCCACAGTGATATTAAGATCGGAAACATTATCGTAAGAATCAAGCATCAGGGACAGAATATGATCAATTTCCTGTTTTTTCATGGAAAGCCTCATATATTATCTTAAATTGTAAAATAGAATACCCCAACTACCGGCCACTCAACTATTTTATACACAGGCTAAGCATCCGTAAAATCAGAAGGTGGTGATTTCAGCATAGGTCTGAACCTTGACTTATCATTTGCCTTCAAATAAGCATCGTCGCCACTTATCCAGCCCTTGTTGTATAACTCCATAATAGCGTCATCCAAAAGCTGCATTCCGTATTTTTTTCCTGTCTGAATCATTGAAGGAATCTGGTGAGTCTTCCCTTCTCTAATAAGGTTTCTGACGGCAGGATTTGCAATCAATATCTCCAGCGCAGCGCAACGCCCCTTCTTGTCAATCCTTTTAAATAAAACTTGCGCTATTACAGCCCTGATCCCATCAGAGAGGGTGGAACGGATCTGAGCCTGTTCATTTGCCGGAAAAACCTCAACAACACGATCAATGGTTTTGGCCGCGCTTGACGTGTGCAGCGTTCCAAAGACAAGGTGACCTGTGGATGCAGCTTCTATAGCAAGAGATATTGTCTCCAGGTCTCGCATTTCGCCAACCAGAATTATATCCGGATCCTCGCGCAGGGCGCCACGCAAAGCGGCGCTGAATGATTTGGTATGGAGACCGACCTCACGGTGATTAACGATACAGCTTTGACTTTTGTGGACAAATTCAATAGGATCTTCAACTGTTATTATATGATCCTTGCGGGTACGATTTGCCGTATCAACTACCGCGGCAAGCGTGGTCGATTTACCGCTCCCTGTAGGTCCTGTAACTAAAATAAGCCCCCTTGGAAGAGAAGCCAGTTTCGATATTACAGGCGGAAGACCGAGCTGTTCCGAGGTCATTATTGTAGCGGGAATCTCTCTGAAAACCGCAGCCACACCATATTTTTGCATAAAAAAATTTGCCCGGTATCTGGCAAGTCCCGGGATTTCATAACCAAAATCTATATCTCCGGTCTCCTCGAATACCTTGACCTTATCTTCAGGCGCAATTTCATAGAGCATCCCTTTCAGTTCATCATTTTCAAGCACCTTATATTTAATCCTTTCCATATCGCCCCGTATTCTGAGGGCTGGAGGCTGTCCGGAAACAAGATGAAGATCTGAAGCGCCTTGTTCATTCATTAATTTAAAAAAAGCGTCTATTTTTGCCATAAGTTGCTCCTGATTTAAGCTGTGCGTTGATTTATCCGGATTTGTTTAATAATTTTACCTTTGAATCATCTTCATCCATTGCCGCCATACCCTCTTTTCCTATTTCAAGAAGTTTAGTATGGGCCTCAAGGGTTGAGCGTATCTGAATCTCGATCTGCATGCGCTGCCGTTTCAGTTCAGCTATATCTTCATGTAGCTGAGACAGCCGGTTATGTGCTCTGTTTAAAATTTTTTCCGCTTTAATTTCCGAGTCGGCAACAATTAATTCAGCCGTCTTCCGGGCATTGGCCTTCATCTCTTCCAGAACTTTCTGGGAATTAAGCATTGCTCGTTTGAATGTATCTTCACGCTCTTTGTAACCCTGGCTTTCCAGAATGAGCCTTTGAATCTCCTCCCGCAAACTCTCATTATCACGCTGCAAGGCTGAAAAGGCATCCGCCATCTGTTCGAGGAATGCATCGACTTCTCTGACGTCAAATCCTCTGAATTTTACATTAAATTGCTGTTGTTGAATATCAAGGGGGGTAATTTTCATGGCACTATATCTCCTGCTTTACATAATTTATTATAATAAAGAGACGGCCAGCCTGTGAAGGCTGCTTACAACAAATGCCCTTAAAAAAATAATCCCAAGGAAAACCACTATTGGAGAAAAATCAATACCACCAAAACTGACAGGAATTCTTATGCGTATATGGTACAGAACCGGTTCTGTGACGTTATGGATAAAACGGACTATAGGATTGTATGGATCGGGGTTCACCCAGGATAACACTGCCCGCGCTATTACTACCCACATAAAACAAAGCAGTACAATGTCAAACACTTTAGCAACAGCCATTAAAAAATAGCCGAGTATAAACATACAGATAACACCCTCGTATTTATATATTTTATAAACTAATGATATATTCTTGTTTATAAGTCAAGATATTTTACGCAAAATCATTGACATAGCAATCTTACAAACGATAAAAACATGCAACCTGTTATAAAAAAACAACAAAGGCATGTAATATGGCGAAACTTAAGTTAAAAATCGGTTTTATCGGCGTGGGCAATATGGGAGAAGCTATTGTAGGGGCGATAATCAAAGCCGGTATTTTTGATTCCTCAATGATTTGCGTTAGCGATATCAGTGATGCACGGCTTCATGTTCTGGGGAAAAAATACGGCGTTAAAACCATGAAAGATAATTTCATGCTTTTTTCACAATCTGATATCGTGTTGCTTGCCGTTAAGCCTCAACAGATCGATCAAATGCTCTCGCAAATTGCGGCGCAAAAAAATTTCAAGGTTCCGAACCGAAAGCTAGTTATTTCTATCGCGGCGGGAATTCCCATCAGCAAAATTGAAAATTTGCTCTATGCGCCCCTTGATAAAATTTCTGCAGAAAAGCTGCCGATAATACGGGTTATGCCGAACACGCCCGCCCTTGTTTTAGCCGGTATATCAGGCATGAGTTCGAACAAATTCGCTGGTGCGGAAGACATAAAAACCGCCAGAAAAATTTTAGAGGCCATGGGAAAGGTAATAGAATTTAATGAAGAAGACCTTGATGGTGTTACCGCTCTTTCCGGTTCCGGCCCTGCATACGTGTTTTATCTGGTTGAAGCAATGGTAGAAGGAGGCATCGCGGTCGGCCTTAACCGGGAGGACGCTGCAACTTTGACGCTTTCAACTCTAAGCGGTTCAATTAAGCTAATGACGGAACAAAACGAATCTCCCGAGCGCCTGCGTAAAAAAGTAACGTCGCCTGGCGGCACAACCGAAGCGGCTTTTATGGTCATGACCTCCCACAGGGTTAAAGAAAGTATAATCAAAGCAATAGCCGCCGCTGCCAGACGTTCAAAGGAACTCAGCTCATAAATATCCATATGTTACAGATTATGTTTTTTAATTGAGGAAGATATATGTTCACAGAGACAATACCATACCCCGCTGCCTTATTAGCAGGACTCCTCTCTTTTTTTTCTCCCTGCGTATTGCCGCTTTTACCTGCGTATTTTACGTTTATTACAGGTTTCTCTTTAGAGGAACTGACTGAAAATTGTGATTCAATTATAAGAAAAAAAGTCTTTATTTCAACTATTGCATTTGTTCTGGGGTTTAGCCTGGTCTTTATCCTTATGGGAGCTTCGGTCTCTTAT
>JAUVKB010000169.1 GCA_030596405.1 Deltaproteobacteria bacterium | reverse complement strand
CCGAAAATAAGCTGTCCGCAATTCACGGCATCCTGAATCAATTCAACAGACTTCCGCTTGCTTACTGCGACCAGCTTGACCGAATCCGGTTCCCTTCCGGCCCTGATCGCCGCCGCTTTGATACGTTCCCGGACATGCTGGATATTTTTCTTAATTGCTGTCATTTTTTAGTGCCTCTACCAAGATATAGTTAGGGCCACACCATTTGATCGCATATTTGAAACCTGCAATATATGCGGCGCCAAGCCCCAGTTTTGATTCACGGTGCATTCTTTCATCCCATTAAGACGGGCACTTTTTATGCAGGGCTGCCCTATTCGTTTTTTCAGCTTTTCAGCAAAGATAAAACAGACGGTTGAATCCAGGCTATCCCCATTCTTTCTTTGCGTCCTTCTTAAAAACCGTTGTAATCAGAAAAAGAAAAAAGCGGATCCGCGTGGTTCGAATCCGCCTTTTTTTGAAGAAAATTGAAGTCTTATTTCCGGTTACCTTACTTCAATCTTTTTAGGTTCTGCCTTTGCAACCTTCGGAATCGTGATCCTCAAGACTCCATCATTGTATGAGGCGTCGATTTTGTCGAATTCAACATCCTTATGTATTTGGTTATAAAATGAGATTTATTTGTTCCGTTTGAATAAAAATATAAGCATGGTTTAAGGCAGATCAAGAGTAATTTTATAAAAATTTTAAACTTTTGTATTGCATCCATTTTTGGAGTAACGTGTAAGCACGTTGGATTATTTTTGGTGAAAAGCTATGTACGGTTGGCCTGCTTGCCTGCCAACCGGAACAATGATCTGTGGTAAATATTCGGCAGCGCTCCACAGGAAGGCAATCAGGCTGCCCAGCATACCCATGTATAGCTGATCAGCCTGCTTACCTCCCTGTGAAGCGCTGCCAAACATTTACAATTTGGTGGTTTTAGCTATTTTCCGGCGTCAAGCCGAATATTTACGATCCGTAAGGTAAATAACAATGATCGGCTATTCAAAATTAAAAGAAAAAATTGCTGATGTCAGGATGGGAAAAAAGTTAATGGCAGGTTTTGGTGTTGTACTGCTCTTGACTGCTTGTATGGGATATGTTGGATACAGTGCATTGGATCGGATTATTCGCATTGTAAGCATAGCGGATGACGCCGGCGAAATTGTCAAAATCGTTGAAGCTCTCCGGCAAGAGGAGAAGACTTTCATAATTAGCGGGGATGAGGAAAGCAAGAAAGCTGTTTACAGATTATCCCAGGAGTTGCACGATTATCTTAATATTGCAAAAGACAAAATAGAAACAAAGGCTGACAAAAAGCAACTCAATGAGATTGCATTGTTGCTTGCGGATTACAAGACTGAATTTGACAGGTATGTTGAGCTGACAGGAAAGAAAAATAAATATGAAACAACAATGAAGGAAAAAGGCCGTAGTGTCATGGCAATAGCCGGCCGGATTCATCAGGAGCAGAAGTCTGAATTCGTTGATGTAATGGATCAATCCGGGATTGCTGAAGACGATAAGCTCTGGAAGGCGGATGGGGCGCACCGTCTCATTGTATTTGTGCAAAGAGCCCGTTTAGCGGAAAAGAATTTTATTGCCGTGGGGGACACAAAGTACGCTGACCAGATGGATGGCATAATCTATGATATGTTGTCGTTATGCGGTGAGTTGCGGGCAAAGATGAAGCATAAGGCAAACCTGGATCAAATAAATAATGCCGGGAATGCAACCATAGAATATAAAAATGCCTTTGATGAATGGTCCGACCTTGCTGTTGCCATGGAAAAAGAGAAAGATGAAATGGTTGCGGCGGCGCGGAATGCGCTATATGAATGTAAGGCTCTTCGCGCTGATCAGAAAAAAAAGCTCGCCGTTGAACTTGGAAAGAGAGATATCGGAATTAAAGTGATTAAGGATTGGTTGTTCAAGGCTGACCACGCAAACCGCGTAATCAAATTGATGGATGACTGCCGTCGTAATGAAAAAAATTATATTATTAGTAACAATAAGAAATACATAGATGATAATCATAAGACCATAGAAAAAATCAACTCCCTTTGCGATGAACTTGCAGGCGCAATGAAGCAGGAGATCAACAGGACCCATGTGAGCAATATCAAGCAAGCTGTAAATATCTATCTTGCTGCTTTTAAAAAATATGTAAACCTGAGGAAGAAGCAGGTCAACCAGGAAGATCTATTAGTAAATGCGGCAAGAACTGCCGAAAAAAATTTCAAGGTATTACGCGCTGACCTGAAATATCAGTTGGCAGAGGTTCGAAAAAAGAGAGTAGAACAGCAATTAGACAAGCTTGCCAGGGCAGATGACGGCAATCGGCTCATTAATTTTGCACTTGAGTGCCGCCGCCAAGAAAAAAATTACATTATTCGCGGCGATGAAAAATACGTCAAAAAATGTTTAGAAAATGCAGAGAAAATTTTTATTTTAAGCAACGACCTGATTGAACGATACAAGGATAAGGAAAACAAGAGGTTAGTCGGCATTGCCATAAAAGACACTGAGAGATACGTTGATGAATTTAACGCTTTTGTCCGCGCCACAAATGCCCAGAAGATAGTCGAACGAAAAATGATTGAAGACGCGAATAAAGCAGTGGAAGCAGCCAGCCTGACAAGAAAGATACAAAAGAACAAAATGATTGCAACAATGAAACATGCGAATTTCATTTTCATTGTTGTAACGTTTGCGGCTGTTTCACTTGGCCTTTTGTTTGCGATTGTGATAGCTCGTACGCTGGCACGGCCTGTCGGGCGTGCGGTTGAGGTCGCTAATGCCGTAGCAAGAGGGGATGTGACACAGCGTTTAAACATGAAATCCAAAGATGAGATCGGTATGCTTGCACGGGCAATAGACAGAGTGCCTGAGACAATACAAAATATGGTCAGGGTTTTTGAGAATGTTATCAAGGAGATAGAGGTTGGAAAACTCGACGTTCGTGGTGATAGTGATCAATTTGACGGAGCCTATGCTGATGTAGTCAAAGGCGGCAACAGCCTGATCGACATCCTTGTCGGTCATGTGAATGCCATACCGGTGCCTGCAATGCTTATTGACAAAGAGTTTAACATCATGTTCATGAATAAGGCAGGCGCGGAAACCGTGGGTATGTCTCAAAAAAGGCTTGTCGGCCTGAAATGTTATGATCTATTGAAAACGGCAGACTGCGCATGTGCTCAGGCCATGAACACCGGCCGGAAAATCACCAATGAAACCAAGGCGTATCCCGCGGGCAGGGATATGGATATCCTCTATACCGGTGTTCCTGTGGAAGATAGAAGCGGAGATATTGTAGGGGCCCTTGGAGTAATTATCGATCAGACCGAAGTAAAGAAAGCCATGGCCGAGGCGCAGAAATCTGTTGACAACATAAACAACATGCCTACTCCGATCATGACCCTGGACTCTGAGTTCAATATTACCTATATAAATCAAAACGGCGCAAATCTGTTCGGCATGACTCGGGACCAGTGTGTAGGCAGGAAATGCTATGATCTGTTTAAAACACCGCATTGCCGGACACAGGAATGTTGCAGCGCTAAAGCCATGCGGGAAAATGAGGTTTTCACTGCTGAAACAGTAATAGATGTACACGGTTTGAACATGCCTGTAATATACACCGGAGCGCCGATCAAGGAGGCCGACGGCCGGATTGTCGGAGCAGTAGAATATGTGGTAAACATGACCGAACATAAAAAGATGGAAAAAGCCCTGCAAAAAGCTAATGACGAACTTGAAGATCGGGTGGAGGAACGTACCTCGGAACTAGTGAAAACAAATAAAGAACTGAAGTATGAAATTGCCGAGCGAAAAACCACGGAAACGGCATTAAAAAACTCGCAATCCCGTTTTAAAGATATTGCAGAGAGTATATCCGACTGGATATGGGAAATAGATGCCGATGATATATATACCTATTGCTCGAAAAAAGTAAAAGATCTCCTGGGCTATTCTGCTGAGGAAATTATCGGCAAAACCCCGTTTGATTTCATGTCCCCGGACGAGAAGGAGAAAATCAGCGCTCTTTTTGATAAAATCAGTAAAGAAAAACGTCCTTTTAAAAATATAGAAAACTGGGTTCGCACCAAGGACGGACGATCTGTCTGCATGTTGGCCAGCGCTGTCCCGATTCTGGATCATGCAGGCGAACTTCTCGGTTATCGGGGCGTGGATTCCGACATCACCAAGCGTAAGCGGGCAGAGGAAAAACAGGCTGAGACCAATGAATTGCTCCGAAACGCAGTTGACCGTTCCGATCAACTGGCCATACATGCCGAAGCCGCCAGCCAGGCCAAGAGTGATTTCCTTGCCAACATGAGCCACGAGATCCGCACTCCCATGAACGGAGTGATCGGCATGACCGGGCTGTTGTTAGATACCGAATTGACTCCTGATCAGCGGCAATATGCCGAAATCGTTCGCAACAGCGGCGACGCCCTTATGCAGGTAATAAATGAAATCCTTGATTTCTCCAAGATAGAGGCCGGAAAACTCGACCTTGAAATCCTGGACTTTAACCTCAGAATAACTCTTGAAGATGCTGTTGATGTGCTGGCAATAACGGCCGACAAGAAGAATCTTGAATTTGCCTGCGTGATCGACCAGGAGGTTCCCGCCCTTGTAAGAGGCGATCCCGGGCGGTTGCGTCAGATCCTTCTCAATCTTGCGGGAAATGCGATCAAGTTTACTGAAAAGGGCGAAGTAGTGATACGTGCTGTGGTG
>JAUVKB010000219.1 GCA_030596405.1 Deltaproteobacteria bacterium | reverse complement strand
TTATCTTTGCCATAAGATTTACAGGTATATATCGGAATTTTGATTTTCTTTCCTGTTAGCAATTCTATTTGAACACTGGACGGTTTTTCTTTGTTTAAAATCAAAAAAAGAGCGCCCTTTACCGCTGCTGCTGCTGCGGTTCCAGTTGTAAAACCGGTTTTCAGCCTTTTTTCCACTTTAGCTTTTTTATGAACCATTTTTTTGTTTGGCTATAATCAATGTCCAGTAATCAGGTTTTCTTTTTCCAAGCTCGTTTATCGCCATCACGATTTCGTCTTCCGGCTTTCCACAGTTTAAAACTCCGACACAGCTTTCATACACTCCGGTTTCATTTAAAGCAGATATAATGTCTCCAATATTTTTGTATGCTTTTAAAAAAACTGCGCATTCAGGTTTTGCGGAAAACTGCCGCAGATTTTGTCCTCCCTTAGCTCCTGAAACAACCATAAGCGTTTCTTCCCCCTCAACCAAGGGCATGTTAAGACGAGATGCAGCCGCCTGATATGAAGTTATGCCCGGTATGCTTTTTATGTCCAGGTTTGGCGCTATCTTGCGGATATTTTTCAAGATATATCCATAGGTAGAATAGGTCAAGCAGTCTCCTAAGGTCACAAAAGCAACATCCTTGCCGAACTCAAGCTCTTTAATTATTGTCAGGGCATGATTTTCCCATGCCTTTTCAGTCTCATTTATATCCTTGGTCATAGGAAAAGAGAGCATTTTTATTAAAGTCGTCTCAGGGATATGAAGTTTTGCAATTTTTACTGCCAGGCTGTAACTGTTTTTCGTAGATGCGGCTGCAAAAACAACATCTACCTTGTTTAATATTTTTGACGCCTTTATCGTGATCAGATCCGGATCACCGGGTCCTATCCCTATACCGTATAATGTTCCTGTTTTTGGCTTGATCATTATATTTATATTCTCCTTAATCACTTAATAAAGCGAGTTTTATCAGCGCATTTACCACACTTGCAGCAATGTTTGAACCGCCTTTTCTTCCAATATTGGATATATACGGGTAATCCAGATCAACAAGCGCTGCTTTTGATTCTGCGGCATTTACAAAACCTACCGGAAATCCTATAATTAAAGCTGGATTTGTTTTTTTTGCGTTTATCAGCTCAATAAGCCGTAAAAGGGCTGTGGGGGCATTTCCAATCACATAAATGCCGTCTCGCATATCAGTTATTGCTGCATCTACCGCTGCTTTTGCTTTGGTTATTCCGTTTTTTGATGCAATCCGTCCGATTTCAGGATCCGTCATAAAACATTTTATCTGTGTGCCGAATCGCTCAAGATCGCTTTTTCTGATTCCTGCTTTTGCCATGTTGGTATCAGTGATAATTTTTTTTCCATTACGCAAAGCGTTTATTCCACAGGATATGGCATCAGGGTGAAAACGGACGGATTTGATATATTCAAAATCGGCTGAAGTATGGATCATTCGTCGCACAACAGACCATTTATCAGAAGGGAAAGTATGATTACCTGCCTCTTCATCGATTATTTTAAAACTTAAGGTTTCAATTTCATCAGGTTTCATTAAAAAATCTCACTTTTCCAGTTTGTAATTTCGACATGATTCAACAAAACATGCCGCCGTATCGAGATTGCTGCCGAAATGAAGATGTATATACCTACCGAGGGTTCTGTTGACCAGATAACCCTCATCCGTTTTATTTTTTTTTGCTTTGGCAGTGACCTTGTAAACCGTTTTGATTTTTTTTTGATCTTCCGGCTTTGCTATATCGGAATAGCGGAATTCATGACCTCTTACAGTATCGCCGCGTTTGCCTATCAATGTATTATAAGCCAAGGTAATTTCTCTGTAACCGAGTGATTTAAGCCTCGAAAACATATTGGCCGTAAAAGGGAAGCAGCCTGTCATTGGATATGGATTCCCTTTTGGGTCGCAAATTGCACTGCAAAGATACATAAAACCACCGCATTCCCCATAAACAGGCATACCTTTGCTGCTTACTTCCTTTATCTGCCTTCGCATATTTAAATTATCAGAAAGCTGTTTTGCAAAAAGTTCGGGATAACCGCCGCCAAAATAAATCCCGTCCAGATTTTTTGGAAGGTTATCATCTTTTACTGGTGAAAAACATACAAGTTGGGCGCCGTGATTTTCGAGCATCTCCAGGTTGTCCCGGTAATAAAATCAAAACGCATTGTCCATTGCCACCCCAATCCGTACCGGCCCAGCAGGGGATCTGACCGGAGTCCGGCGAAGTTTTTCCGGCTGATCAACATCTAAAAGAGAATCTAAAATGGCATTTAGATCCATGTTTTCTTCGATGATATCGGCAAGCTTGTCAATATATTCATCCGATAATGGATTGTCTAAAGATGTTACCAGACCCAGATGCCTTTCCGGCAGTATAATCTCATTGTAATAAGGGATGCCGCCCAAACATGGCATCTTAACATTGCCATCCAGAGCTTCAGTGATAAATTCTAAATGTCTTTTGCTTCCGATATTATTAAAAACAACACCTGCAAAACCAAGGTCTTTGTCAAATTGTTCAAACCCGGAAACAAGAGCAGCAGCGCTTCTGGCCATGCTTTTCGCATTAACTACCAAAATTACGGGAAGTTTAAGCCATTTTGCCATTTGGGCTGTGGAACCGGCTTCGCTTTTTCCGTCATACCCATCAAAAAGTCCCATTACACCTTCAACCACGGCAATGTCTACTTTTAGGGTATGCTTTTTAAAGCAGTCGCGGTTATACCTTCCGGAAAGCATCCAGCCGTCTAAATTTCTGCCGGCCATACCGGTTATTCCAGCATGGTGGCCGGGATCAATAAAGTCCGGCCCCACTTTAAAAGGCGCAACTTTAAAACCGCGCCTGAGCAGGGCTGCCATAAGGCCCAAGCTTATTGTAGTTTTTCCGCAACCACTTTGCGTTCCGGCTATTACGAATCCTTTAATAAGGCCTCCTGTTTTCTCTTTTTTTGCCATACCTCCCTTGAATGCTTTGCTTGTGGCTTGCATACATCCAACGGTGTACAAAAAAAAATCCCCAGACCGAAATTAATCGATCCGGGGATTTCCCTTTTTTATCCTCAAGATCCTTTGGCGCTACCCCTGTCTGCGAAGGTTACACCTAAATTCAGGCAGGTCTTCTGACTTTCGAATCATTCTACTTGCCGCGCCTTCCCATCTGCCTTTCTGCAAACAGTGACATTGTGCGGTTTTCGTCCTCGATCACAGCGACGGGCTCGTCCCCGATTTTAACGGGGTTCCCTATTAAGCTCAAAACAAGCGCCTGGAAATTATGTAAATCGTTTA
>JAUVKB010000112.1 GCA_030596405.1 Deltaproteobacteria bacterium | reverse complement strand
CCAGATTTCAGATGTTGATGTTGCAACGGAAATGACAAGGTTCGTCAATTCACAGGTCAAGTCCCAGGCGGCCATAAGCATGCTGGCCCAGGCCAATACGCTGCCGCAGATGGCCATGAAACTTCTGGGATAGTTATTGCAGATAAAAACCGGCTAAAAACCCCGCGTCCTGCTGTAAAGTAAATGCTTTGCAGCAGGACGCCGGCCATAAACGGAGGGAAAGATGAATCACGGCGCATATCGGATGTATAATCAGATCAGCATAAATACTTCAAACCCCTTGAAAATCGTATTAATGATGTATGACGGATCTATAAATTTTTTAAAAAAGGCCGTCGAATACGCAGAGGATAAAGATATAAAAAACAAAAATATCTATGTCAACAAAGCAAGGGATATAATACTGGAACTTAATAACGCACTCAACATGGAGGCAAGCGAAGAAATTGCAGGCAGCCTGAGGAAACTTTATTTTTTTATGAACCGCCGGCTTATAGAGGCAAGTTGGAGTGATGACGCCAAAAGGCTTATCGAGGAAGTTGCCCAATTGTTGTCGAGTCTGAAAGAAGGGTGGCAGGATGCTTATAACCAGCAGGCAGGCGTCGATCCCAGGCCGCAAATTCCAAATGAAAGGATATCTTCGCTCAGGTATTCGGCATAATCAGGTATACGGCATAAAAACCTTCAGGCAAAATCTGCCATATATATAGAAATTTTTACCTGTACGGACAATTTCAAACGCCCCCTTTGCAAAATATTTAATATATTCTCCCAGTTAAAATTTTTGTCTTCCATGACATTAATGCGGCATGATACTTGCGTTTACTTTCCTGTAAGAAGTCTGTTATTTCTTAATTTTTTGTTTTTAATTACTATTTTTTATTAAGATATTAAGGATTATATTATGTCAGGAACAGTCTCCTATTTAGGTTTCGGCAGCGGCCAGGATTTTAATACAATGGTTGACGGACTGCTATCCGTTAGAAGAATCAATTATATAAAACCCCTGGAAAACTGGGTTTTTAGTTGGCAAACAAAGCTTGCATCGATCGGGGCAATAGATTCCGCTCTCTCCTCTTTTTACAGCGCAACAAAAAATATGGACAGCATAAGTGAATTAATGGTAAAAACCGCGGCCTCGTCCTCGGGCACGGTTTTATCAGCTTCGGCAGACAGTTCTGCCCTGCCGGGTTCATACAGTATAGAAGTCGGGAGTAATATACAACACAGGCTTGCCGCCCAGGGAGTCGATCAGGCGTCATATAGTATGGATAAAAATGAAACATGGACTATTAATGTCGGTTCAAGCAGTTTTACCGTAAATGTTACCGCAGGCCAAACATTAGAGCAGGTACGCGCCGCCATAGAAACGGCGGACGACGCGGCCGGAGATTATTTGACCGCGGAAATTATCGATGACGGCTCTTCCGGCAATTCCGCACGTATAGTTTTAACCGCAAATTCCGGCGGAAGTTCAAATAGCATATCAGTTGCAAATAATACCAGCAGCCTTTACTTTTCAACAAGAGATACAACAGCTCTTGTTGATACAACAGAGCATTCAGCAACCTGGGCAGGCACGGGAGCCGTAACATCAGGCGGAAGTTATGAAGGAACAACAAACAAAACATTCAGGTTTTCCATGTCCGGCGATGAAAGTTATACAATAGGCACTGATTCTTTTGAAGTAACCTGGACGGACGGCGAAGGGAACAGCGGCACAATTTCAGTTACAGATGGAGATTATACCGGTTTGTCTGTTTTCCAGGGGCTGACCATGTCATTTGGAAACATTGGGGACACAATAGAGGGAGGAGACACCTTTTCCATAGACGTCTGGCATCCTGACCTCCAGGCAGCTCAGGACGAAGGAACGGCAAAGGCTGAAAAAGAAGTGCATTCCGGATTTTCAGATATCGACACAACATCTGTAACAGACACGGACCAGACCTTTTCATATACATACAACGGACAGCAACGAACCATAACGGTCAACGCGGGAACCACACTTTCCGAGCTGAAAGATTTAATCAATAATGACAGCCAGAATTTAGGGATTACCGCCGGCATTATAAATGACGGGACAGGCCTTTCAACCTCTTTTCATCTCGTGCTTAACGGAAATCAAACCGGGGCCGCATACAAAATCACTTCCATCAGCCACACTCTGGATAATTTTGACAATACATTTAATGAAACACAGGCCGCTCAAAACGCAATGTTAAAAACAGACGGCTACCCGGCGGGCAGTGAATATATCCAGAAATCAAACAACCATGTAACCGATATAATAGAAGGGGTCGCCCTTGACCTTCTTAGCAGCGGGACTTCAACAGTCACAGTCAATACCGATACGGACGCTGTTATGGGAAAAATCGAAGAATTCACAGAGGCTTTCAACAGCATCAGAAGCAAAATCAAGGAAGTAACAAAATATGATGAAAACACAGACTCCTCAGGATGTCTCCTGGGAAATTATGCTGTCCAGATAATTAAAGCAAGGCTCGACTCTATTGTAACTTCACCTGCACCGGGATTTCAGGATCCTGACGATACGTATATAAACCTGCAGCAGCTCGGCTTTTACACAGACGCCGCGCAAGGATCTGAAACACAGGGACTTCTTTTATTAGATTCAGACAAGTTAAAAGAAGCCCTTGACAATAACCCGGACGCGGTGGCGGATGTCTTTTCGGCATTACTTGATGGAACTTCAAATAACAATAAAATCAGTTATGACAGCGCGCTTGAAACCGCCACCCCTGGAATTTATACCGTGGAAGCTGATATGAGCGGTTTACAGGGCCGATTTAAACTCGCGGACGGTCAATGGAGCGACTGGTACGCCTTTGAAAGCGGCGGCGCTTCAGGAGACAGGTATCTTACCGCAACAGACGGTCCTGAAAAAGGTATCAGGCTTCATATAACTTATCCGGACGACGGCAATACATATACGGCAACAGTAAGAGTAAAAAACGGGGTGCTGCCGGAATTAAGCAACGAGCTGGGAAACCTTCTAAGCGCCAACGGCCCTTTAAACAACCTGGATAAACATTATAACGACATTATCGACAACATTGAAGACAAGATCGAGCAGGAAGAAAAAAGGCTTTTAATTTATGAAGAAAGGCTCAGGCAGAGTCTTGCCCGTCTGGATGCATATATAAGCAACATGACAAGCATAGGCAACGCCCTTGGAATGATGTCGGCAGGAATGACGTCCAACGATGATTAATGCAATATTAACATATTATCCCAAAACCGCGTCTTGCGGAAGTTTCATTTGTTTTTTTATATCCTTTTAGCGCCCCACTGCCTTTGTTTATCCTTATTAATTCCTGTTTGATTATATTCCTTTTTTTCCCCAATTCCTCTTTTGTTTTTTGTTCCAGTTGTTCTATCCTGCAAATAATCTCGTTTTCATTCTGATCAAAAACATGACCATCAAACAACAAAAGGCCTTTGCATAATTTCCTTTTCTTAGAATCCATGCGTTCGAATTCATCCCAATCTTTATCCCAGTTCTCATCAAGAAGATGCTGCAAATGCTTTTCCGAAAGGTCTAATAAAGCCTTTAAAATATCCATGTTATTTTTTTGCGCCTGATACAAAATATATTCCTCCATTCCAGTAAAAAAATAATGCCGTAGTGTTAAAATAAAGTGTTAAAATAAAGTATTAAAATAAACTGCTTTTCCAGCGATCTAAAAACGGCAGCATTTCTTTTTCCAGCAGATCCGCAAGCGATAATGAATCCCTGCTTTCCTGTATTTCTATTATCCTGTCTGCCAGTTTATAAAACCGCTGCCATAATTCTTTTAACTTTTCCGACATATCATCTTTTTCCAGGGCATGGCAGACATTCTCAAAATGGGACTTAAACGTCCTTATCCCATCTATGCTCATGGCCAGAATATCAAAACCTTTTTTTTCTTCCCCTGCTCTTAAAAATTCGACTGCTGTTTGAATCCCTTTTTCCAATTGCTCGATATAGATGCAGGCGTCTTCCAAAAATTTCGCGGCAAAACCGGCTCTGGTTTGCGTGGTTATATCAATTTGCCGCACTAAATCCAAATCCACATCTCTTGCCTGGTGTTCATATTCTTCAGAGTATAATTCTCCATCTATATTTACATCGACTATAATATTCCCTTCAGATCTTTTTTCTTCCATGACAAATAAAAGGAGCCTTTCCAGATCTAAAATATCTTCAGGGAAAAAATTTTTCACACCATCTATCGATAACACAGCATTCATATAAAACCTCCTTTTAATTACCAGGTTAATTAACCGGCAAACCGGTATTTTCCATAATTTTAAAATATATCTCTTTAAGTATGCAATTATCCCGGTCAAAAACCAGGCCTCGCTCTACCAGCTCCGATGCTTTCCCGTATTCATCCAGCATAAAATATACTGACGCCAGATAATTGATTGCCTCTATATTTCCGGGGCGATAAAAGATAAATTCTTCTAATATTTTTTTCATACCTTCCCAGTCTTTTAACAAACATCCGGTCTTATATATATATTCAATATTTTCGCTTTTACTTTTATCAAGTTCAAATGCCTTGCGGTAACAAGAATAAGCCGAATCAAACTCTCCTTTTTTTTCAAACAACTCGCCGAATAATCTGGGAATTTGCGGATCTCTTTTTTCTCTTTTTCCGGCGGCAAACAACGCCTCTTTTGCATTATCAAGTTGATTGCTTTTTAAAAAAATTTCCCCGAAACCCAAAAACGGTCGGTGGCTGTTGGCCTTAAGCCTGGCCGCACTTCGTAAAATCCTTGCCGCTTCAGACAAATCACCGGTTTTTATAAGGCATTCACCCAACCCGATCCGGGCGGCAAATGAACCGAGATTCTCTGTAATGACTACGGGAAAAACTGAAGCTTCAAGATCCGATTCCTCCAGACCGATCTCCGCAAGACCGTTTCGGTAAGATTCTACAGCTTCTTTATACTTTTTCTTTGTTTGAAGTATCTGCCCAAGCCTAATCCAGTTGTCAGCGCCGTAGCCTCTGTTTATCAATGTTCTGCATTCTTCTTCTGCTTTGTCATATTCTTTTAAATCAAGACAAATTTTAGAATACAGATCAATAAGATACTGATCACCGCCTCTCCCCTTTTTAACCGCCTGCGCTTCATTAATAAAATAAAATGCCAGTTTATAATTTCCGTCTTTATGATGAAGTTTTGCCCGGGTAAGAAACAAATCGAATTTCAGACTTTCGGGAAGTTTATCAGGATCGATACTAAGGGTTTCCTTCTTATTTTTGTCAAAATCGATTGTTTCAAGAAAATATTTTTTTTCTATTAACACATCAAACCGGCTTGAATTTTCCTGCTTGATATTCCATTTTACAATTTTAGACCTGCCGTCACTAATATAGTATCTGGCAGACATTAATCTGAATTCCAAACCGGCTTTTACAGTTTCGGAAGGAAGATATACATAATCGACATCAGCCATTTGAACCCCAAGCTTATATGTCTCGTATAAGCTTAAAGATTTAGCCGTTGTCTTTATAAAAACATTTTTCAGTGTCCCAATTTTTCCTAGGAATTTTTTGCAGGAATATCCATCTTTTGCCGGGTCATTATTGACAATGATAAACTTTACGGGATAGCTGATGTTATCGATAAGTTCAGTTATAATATTTATTGTGGAATCCGTCCATTTATCAACCGGAAAAACAACGGCAATTTTTTCCACTTTCGGCCACGGTTCAGGCGGAAGATCCGCTTTTATCTTGCGCAAATTATGCTTGTATCTTTCATTGTCTTCCCGTTCCAGATTCGAAATACGGTCGGACTTGCCGAGCGGCGCATAATACTCGCCCGTTACAACAGGAATATATTTAAAATCGGTATAAAAAGAGAGCTTTCTTGTAAGATTCCAGTCAATAAGCACAGTGATATTTTCATCATACCCCCCTGCCCGCAACGCAAGTTCTTTTCTATGCATCAGACTCACATGAAGCGTATGATTAAAATAAAACATGAAATCCCGATTAAAATCACGTGCAACCCTGATAGATTTGTTTATAGGATATCTTCTGCCGTTATTTTCATCCTTTATAAACTCAACTGCATAAAGGTCGGAATAAACAACCCCTGTATCGGCATTTTTATCCAGTGCTTCAGACAGCGTTTCAAGATGATTTGGATACCATATGTCATCGTCATCAAGATAAGCGATATACCCGCCTTTTGCCCGTCTTAAAGCAAAATTAAGACACGCGGCCTTTCCTTGATTTTTACTTCTATTAAAATATGTTATACGATCATCGTCAAAACTTTCGACTATTTTTTGAACATCTATTCCGCCGTCATTGACAATGATCATTTCCCAGTCTTTCATGGTCTGGGTTACAACGCTGCCGATAGACTCTTTTAAATAATCGGGACGGTTGTATGTAGGGGTAAGCACAGTTATTTTAGGACTATTTAATTTCATTGTTTTTCCCCAGGTCTTTTGTTTTTATCTGAATCGGCATTATCCGGCCAAATATTTATATACTCTACTATTTGAAAGCAAAACAAATGCCAATTCAGATAATTTTTTGCGCGGACCGCAAGTCTTTTCTCAAAATGCCGTTGTGCGACTTAAACTTTAAATAATTCTCATCGCTTTATATGAAGTAAAAAATTTCGGCAAGATAGCTGCGAAAGAGGAAGTGACGCGCTGGCTGGCAGGACAATTTTTCAAGCGATTTGATATAGCATAAGGGTACCATCAAGCCACCACTTTTAGGGGTGGTTATCGACTCCATCATATCCGCAGATTATTAATAACATCGGGGTGTGACGGCATAATCGATGCGGCCGTTTTAAAAAAAGTTGCAGAGTCTTTCTTGTTGCCGTTATTCATAGAAACAACTCCCAGATTATTTAAAATATCTGCCGAATATCTATTAAGCTCAAAGGCTTTTTTGAAAAAAAACAAAGCTTTTTCCATGT